>JBQCFR010000284.1:0-2099 GCA_051958885.1 Tsuneonella sp. | reverse complement strand
GAGGCCGGATCGCCGCCATGCTCGCCGCAGATGCCGAGCTTGATGGCGGGCCGCGTCTCGCGTCCGCGCTCGGCGGCGATGCGCACGAGCTGTCCGACACCTTCGATGTCGAGGCTCACGAAGGGATCGCGCGCGTAGATGCCCTTCTCGACATATTGGCCCAGGAATCGCCCTGCATCGTCCCTCGAAACGCCGAGAGTAGTCTGGGTCAAGTCGTTGGTTCCGAACGAGAAGAAACTCGCTTCCTCGGCGATCTCGCCCGCCATCAGCGCCGCGCGCGGCAGCTCGATCATCGTACCGACGAGATAGTCGAGCGTGCGGCCCTTCTCGGCAAACACTTGCGCCGCGACTTTGTCGACCAGCGCGCGGAGCAGCTCGAGCTCGCGCTTGCTCCCGACGAGCGGGATCATCACCTCGGGCACCGGCGCCTGCTCCGCGTCCGCGGCAACGTCGCACGCCGCCTCGAAGATCGCGCGGGCCTGCATCTCGTAAATCTCGGGGTAAGTGATCCCGAGCCGGCAGCCGCGGTGTCCCAGCATCGGGTTGAACTCGTGGAGCTCGTTCGCGCGGCGCCGCAGGTGATCGACGCCGTAGCCGGTCGCCTCGGCGAGGTCGGCGAACTCGTCGTCGCCGTGCGGCAGGAACTCGTGCAGCGGAGGGTCGAGCAGGCGGATGGTGCACGGGAGGCCGGCCATGACCTCGAAGATCGCGTGGAAGTCGGCGCGCTGCTCGGGCAGCAACTGGTCGAGAGCCTTGCGCCGCCCCCCCTCGTCCTCGGCGAGAATCATCTGGCGGACCAGCGAGATACGCCCCGCATCGAAGAACATGTGTTCGGTGCGGCAGAGGCCGATGCCTTCCGCCCCGAAGCTGCGCGCCATGCGGCAGTCGTCGGGTGTCTCGGCGTTGGTGCGCACCTTCATCCGGCGGTGGCGGTCGGCCCATTCCATCAGCGTCCCGAAGTCGCCGGCCAGCTCGGGCTCGATCGTCGCGACCTCGCCGCCCATGACCTGGCCGTTGCCGCCGTCGAGCGTGATCGTGTCGCCTTCCTTGAGCTCGCGCGCGCCGATCCGCAGAGTGCGCGCCTTGAGATCGATCGACACGCCCGACGCGCCCGAGACGCAGCAGCGCCCCATCCCGCGCGCGACCACCGCGGCGTGGCTGGTCATCCCGCCGCGCGCGGTGAGGATGCCCTGCGCGGCGTGCATGCCGTGAATGTCTTCCGGGCTCGTCTCGACGCGCACGAGGATGACCTTCTCGCCCCTCCCCGCCCAGGTCTCGGCGGTGTCGGCGTCGAGCACGATCCTGCCCGAGGCCGCGCCGGGCGACGCGGGAAGCCCGGTGGTGAGCACGTCGCGCTCCGCCTCAGGGTCGAGCGTCGGGTGGAGCAGCTGGTCGAGCGCCATCGGATCGACGCGGCGGATCGCGGTGGTCTCGTCGATCAGCCCTTCGCTCGCCATGTCGACCGCTATCTTGAGCGCGGCCTTGGCGGTGCGCTTGCCGCTGCGCGTCTGGAGCATCCACAGCTTGCCGCGCTCGACGGTGAACTCGATGTCCTGCATGTCCCTGTAGTGCCGTTCGAGCAGCTCGAAGGTGCGGGCGAGCTCGATGTAGGCTTCGGGCATGGCGGCTTCCATGCTCGGCTGCTTCGCCCCGGCCGCCTCGCGCGCGGCCTCGGTCAGGTATTGCGGGGTGCGGATGCCGGCGACCACGTCCTCGCCCTGGGCGTTGACCAGCCATTCGCCGTAATAGGCGCGCTCGCCGGTCGAGGGATCGCGGGTGAAGGCGACGCCGGTGGCGCTGGTGTCGCCCATGTTGCCGAAGACCATCGCCTGGACGTTGACCGCGGTGCCCCAGTCGCCCGGGATGTCGTTGAGCCGGCGATAGACCTTGGCGCGCTCCGAATCCCAGCTTTCGAAGACCGCGCGGATCGCGCCCCAGAGCTGCTCGTCGACATCCTGCGGAAACGGCGCGTCATGCTCGCGCGCGACGATCGCCTTGTATTCGGCGACGAGCGCGCGCCAGTCTTCAGACCCCATCTCGGTGTCGGCGTAAAAGCCCTTGTCTTCCTTGGCGATCTCGAGCGCTTCCTCGAACAGGCC
>JBQCFR010000283.1:0-2270 GCA_051958885.1 Tsuneonella sp. | reverse complement strand
CGTTGATCGGGGTGTCGAACACCCGCGTCTTGCCGTACTTGTCCTGCAGGTGCGCGGTGGCCCGGAACACGCCGCCGAAATAGCCCACGTCCTCGCCCATGATCACGACCATCGGATCGCGTTCGAGCATGATGTCGAGCGCGTCGTTGATCGCCTCGATCATGTTGAGGTTGCGCGCCGGCGCGTCGGCCAGCCCGAGCGGAATGTCGTCTTCCAGGTCGGCTGTCACGCTTGTGGCCACTTGATCTTCCTTTCGCGGATCGCCTGCGCGGCCTGTTCCTCGAGATGCCAGGGCAAATCCTCGAACACGTCTTCGAACATCGTGTGAAACGGGTGGTGCATGCCGTGGCCCAGGATGCCGTTCTTCTCGGCTTCCTTGGTCGCCGCCTTGACCTGCTCGGCGCTGTCGAGATCGAGCTGCTTGTGCCGTTCCTCGTCCCATTCGCCGAGCGCAATGAGGTGCTTCTTGAGCCGCATGATCGGATCGCCCAGCGGCCATTCCTCGCGTTCCTGCGCGGAGCGGTAGGCGCTCGGATCGTCGGAGGTCGAATGGCCTTCGGTGCGGTAGGTGAAGTGCTCGATCAGCGTCGGCCCGCCGTTGGCGCGGGCGCGGTCGGCGGCCCACTGGGTGGCGGCGTAGACCGCCAGCGGATCGTTGCCGTCGATGCGCAAGGACGCGATCCCGTAGCCGACGCCGCGGCTGGCGAAGGTCGCCCGCTCGCTGCCCGCGAAGCCCGAAAAGCTGCTGATCGCCCACTGGTTGTTGACCACGTTGAGGATCACCGGCGCGTTGTACACCGCGGCGAAGATGCACGCGGCGTGGAAGTCCCCTTCCGCGGTGCTACCCTCGCCCAGCCAGGTGGCGGCGATGCGGCTGTCGTGGCGGATCGCGCTCGCCATCGCCCAGCCGACCGCCTGCGGGGTCTGCGTCGCGAGGTTGCCGCTGATGGTGAAGAAGCTGTGCGGCCGGCTCGAATACATGATCGGCAGCTGGCGGCCCTTCAGCTTGTCGCCGCGGTTCGAGTAGATCTGGTTGATCATCTCGACCAGTGGATAGCCGCGCGCGATCAGGATGCCCTGCTGGCGGTAGCTGGGGAACACCATGTCGTCGCTCGCCAGCGCCATCGCGGCGGCCACGCTGGTCGCCTCCTCGCCGGTGCACTTCATGTAGAAGCTGGTCTTGCCCTGCCGCTGGCCGCGGTACATCCGTTCGTCGAACGCACGGGTCAGCGCCATCGTGCGCAGCATTTCGCGCAAGGTGCCGGGGTCGAGCTTGGGGTCCCACGGCCCGTGCGCCGCGTCGTCCTCGCCCAGCACGCGGACGAGATCGGTCGCCAGCGCTAAGGTATCGGCGGCCGCGCAGGTCTCGTCGGGGCGCGGCTGCGCCCCGGCTTGCGGAATCGCGAGGTCGGAGAAGTCCGCCGCGTCTCCCGGACGGAACTTGGGCTCGGGAACGTGGAGCTGCAGCGCGGGCCGATTGTGCCCGGCGTGCCCCGTCCCGTTCGGCCGGTCGGCCATATTTCGCTCTCCCACAGCACACCGAGACTCGACGGAGGCCTGACGCAATCTTTTACGACCGCGTTATTTTATTTCAAAGCGAGAGAGCGGTCAAGCAGCCCCCCTCACACCGCGACCGGCGCCTTGAGAGCGCCGAGCGGCGTGTAGTCGCGCACCTCGAAGTCCTCGATCCGGTAATCGAAGATCGTCGGCGCCCGCCGCACGATTTCAAGCCGTGGATGCCCTTGCGGTTCCCGCGCGAGCTGCTCTTCGATCAGCTCGGCGTGGTTGAGGTAGAGGTGGGTGTCGCCGCCCATCCACACCAGCTCGCCCGGCTCCAGCTCGGCCTGCTGCGCGAGCATCCGCTGGAGCAGCGCCGCCGACCACAAGTTGAACGGCAGACCGAGCGCGACGTCGCAGCTGCGCTGATAGAGCAGGGAGTTCAATTTCCCGTCCGCGACGTGGAACTGGTAGGTCTTGTGGCAGGGGGGGAGCGCCATGCGGTCGAGCTCGGCGACGTTCCACCCTTCGATGATGTGCCGCCGGCTGCCCGGGTTCGTCCGCAGCGATTCGACCACTTGGGCGACCTGGTTGATCCCCTGCCCCGGCTCGTAGAGCCCGTCGGGGCGATAGCGGTAGGTCGGCCAGTCGACCCATTGCTTGCCGTACACCGGGCCCAAGTCGCCCCACTGTTCGGCGAACGTTTCGTCCTGTTCGATGCGCTCGATGAAGCGCTTCATTGACATGTTGTCGCCGCTCTCGCGGACGTAGCG
>JBQCFR010000282.1:0-3535 GCA_051958885.1 Tsuneonella sp. | reverse complement strand
ATTGGCGTAGGTGAACGCCGGCGGCAGGTTACGGTAAAGCCGGTCGAAGTCGCGCTCGACCGTCTGCCGATAGAGGTCCTCGAAGCTCTCGATCACGAAGTAGGTCGGCTGGAGGTCGTCGATCACGTAGTCGGTGCGCATGACCCGGTCGACGTTGAGCATGATCCGGTTGGGGCTCTTCGCCTCGGTCGCATAGACAACC
Source organism: Tsuneonella sp. (assembly GCA_051958885.1). Taxonomy (GTDB): domain Bacteria; phylum Pseudomonadota; class Alphaproteobacteria; order Sphingomonadales; family Sphingomonadaceae; genus Tsuneonella. The sequence goes on along the minus strand of JBQCFR010000282.1, from coordinate 3,333 downwards.
TCGGTCGGGCCCGAGAGGATCCCCGCGCCGTAGGCCTTGATCCCGCCGGCTTCCTCGATCAGCCCGAATTCGACCGTGTACCAGTAAAGCGCGCCCAGCGCCTTCAGCCGGTTGTAGCGCATCGCCTTCCACCCGGCGCGGCCGTACTCCTGCATGTAATCGGCATAGACCGGGTCGGTGAGCATCGGCACGTGGCCGAACACGTCGTGGAAGACGTCGGGCTCCTGGATGTAGTCGAACGTCTCGCGGGTGCGGATGAAGTTTCCCGCAGGAAAGCGCCGGTTCGCGAGGTGCCAGAAGAACACGTGATCGGGGATCAGCATCGGCACCGGCACCACCGACCATCCGGTGAGCGCCGAGAGGTCTTCGCTCAGCCTGCCGAACTCGGGCACCCCGCCGCGGTTGAGATTGAGCTTCTGCAGCCCCGCCATGAACGCCGATGCCGCACGGCCCGGGAGCACGTCCATCTGCCGCGCGAACAGGTCGTTCCAGATCGCGTCGTCGTCGGACGAGTAATCGGCCTGCCGCGGCTCGAGCCAGTCCTCGCCAACGTGCGCGGGCTTCTTGAGCGGCGCGGTGAACACCTCGCCCGGCAGTTCGGGGAGCGCGGCAAAGTCGGGTTCGGGCTGGGCGAGGCTGGCCATGGTTTCAGGCGAAACTTCTAGCACTGCCGCGCCGTTCCACCAAATTCCCGCCTCCCGTTCGTCATTGCGAGTGCAGCGAAGCCATCCATCTTCGGGTCGAGGCTAGCCTGGACCGCGGTCGATGGATTGCCGCGGCGCCTGCAGCGCCTGGCAATTACGAGCCGAAGTTACTGCCCTTCCGCAGTCTCAGGCGGCGCGCTCGAACACCGCGGCGATCCCCTGGCCGCCGCCGATGCACATCGTCTCGAGGCCGTAGCTGCTCCCGCGCCGCTGCATCTCGTAGGCCATGTCGGCGAGGATGCGTCCGCCGGTGGCGCCGATCGGGTGGCCCAAGCTGATGCCCGATCCGTTGACGTTGAGGATCTCGCGCCGGCTGTCGTCGTCAGACCAGCCCCAGCCCTTGAGCACCGCGAGCACCTGCGGCGCTAACGCCTCGTTGAGCTCGACCAGCCCGATGTCGTCCCACCCGAGGCCGGAGCGCGCGAACAGCCGCTCGACCGCCGGAACCGGGCCGATGCCCATGCGGCTGGGATCGCATCCCGCGGCGGCATAGCCGGTGAACCACAGCATCGGCTCGAGCCCGAGCTCGTCGAGCTTGTCCTCGGCGACGACGAGACATGCGGCGGCGGCATCGTTCTGCTGGCTCGCGTTGCCGGCGGTCACCACGCCGTTCTCGAGCGCGCGCAGCTTGCCGAGGCTCTCCATGCTCGCGTCCGCGCGGTAGCCTTCGTCATGGTCGAACACCAGCGGGCCGCCCTTGCGCTGCGGCACTTCGACGGGGACGAGCTGGGCGTCGAACTTGCCCTCGTCCCACGCGCGCGCGGCGTTCTGGTGCGAACGCACCGCGAAGGCGTCGGATTGCTCGCGGGTGATATCGTAGTCCTTGGCGAGGTTCTCGGCGGTCTCGATCATCCCGGTGATCACCCCGAAGCGCTCGACCGGCTGGCTCAGCAGTCGGCCGCGGGTGAGCCGGTCCCACAGCTCGACATTGCCCGCCTTCACTCCGCCGCGCAGCGCGGTGGTGTAGTGCTCGACATTGGACATCGATTCGCACCCGCCGGCGACGACGACGTCGGCATAGCCCGCCTCGATCATCATCGCGGCGTTGACGACCGCCTGCACGCCCGAGCCGCACCGGCGGTCGAGCTGGTAGCCGGGCACTTCGATCGGCAGCCCGGCGGCGAGCCAGCTCCAGTGCCCGATCGCCGGGGCTTCCGCGTTGCCGTAGCCCTGGCTGAACACCACGTCGTCGACCCGCGCCGGATCGATCCCGCTTCGCTCAATCAGCGCCTTGAGGATCACCGCGCCGAGTTGCCCCGCATTGAGCGGCGCGAGCGTGCCGAGGAACTTGCCCACCGGCGTGCGCAGGGGGCTGACGATGGCGGCGCGGCGTTTGGCGGTCATGCACGTCTCCTGAAATTGTTCTTGTCGCTCGGCGCGACCACGCCGCGATCGATGAGGTCGCCGATCGCGCCCGCCGACAGCCCGAGCCGCTCGGCGAGCACCTCCTCGCTGTGCTGCCCGAGGTAGGGCGCGGGCTGGGGATCGCCCGCCGCGCGCCCCGGGAGGTTGGCGAACGAGCGCGGGGCGGGGTAGGAGAAGCCGCTCGGGTTGGCGGGCGAGGGGCCGAACAGCGGATTGTCCCCCACCAGTACCGGATCGGTCGCGGCCTGGTACATCGTGCGGTAGTGCTCGAACGTCGCGCCCGCCTTGGCCAGCCGCTCGGCCAGCTCGGCGTAATCGACCTGGCCCGCCGCGCCCTGAATGAGCGCGAACAGCGCCTCGCGGTGGACGAAGCGGTTGTGGTCGGAATTGGCGAACGAGACGCCCGCCCGCGCCTCCAGCGCGGCGACCGGCTCGGCGATGCCGAGCGCCTCGATCATCGCGCGCCACTGCTTGCCGGTCAGCACCGCGATCATGAAGCGCGTGCCGTCGCGGCTGGTGAAGTCGCGCCCGAGCGCACCCCAGATTGCGTTGCCGAGCCGCTGGCGGTCGCCGCCGCGGTAGAGCATCTCCGCCATCGCGCCGCTGTTGGCGACGGTGCCCATGCCGACGTCGCCCAGCGGCACGCGCACCTCGCTGCCCTCGCCCGTCGCCGCGCGGTGGTGGAGCGCGGCCATCATCGCGAAGGCGCAATAGGCGCCGGTGATGAAGTCCCACGCAGGCAGCGTGTGGTTGACCGGCGGCGCGGTTTCAGGGTCCCAGTCGGCCGGCCCGGTGAGCAGCGGATAGCCGCTCGCCGCATTGACGGTGAAGTCCATCGCCTGGCGTCCGTCGTGCCAGCCCATGATCCGCACCGAGACCAGATCGGGCCGCCCCTCGCTCACCCGCGCGTGGCTGAGGAAGCTCTTCTCGGGCAGATTGGTGATGAGCTGCCCGGTCCTGCGCGCGAGCTCGACGCACAGCTCGCGCCCTTCGCCGCCCGACAGATCGAGCGCGACCGACTTCTTGGCGCGGTTGAGATTCTCCCACGACAGGCTGCGGCCCTCGGCGGTCTGCATGTAGCGATCGTAATCGAGCCCGCCGCCGATCTGGTCGACGCGGATGACCTCCGCGCCCATCTGCGCGCAGTAGAGCCCGGCGGTGGGCGAGGCGACGAAGCTGGAGACTTCGACGATCGAGAGATCGGAGAGGAGGCTATACACGGCGAAGTTCCTCCCCCTCTGGGGGAGGGGGACCACCGAAGGTG
>JBQCFR010000281.1:0-3283 GCA_051958885.1 Tsuneonella sp. | reverse complement strand
GACGATACGATCGTCAGCGAGAACTGCTTGTAGATCACCCCGGTCGACCCACCGAAGAACGCCATCGGCAGGAACACCGCGGACAGCACCAGCGCGATCGCGATCAGCGCGACCTGTATTTCCTGCATCGACTGGATCGTCGCCTCGCGCGGGGTCATGCCGGGGTTCTCGGCCATCAGCCGCTCGACGTTCTCGACCACCACGATGGCGTCGTCCACCAGCATGCCGATCGCGAGCGCGAGGCCGAACAGCGTCAGCGTGTTGATCGTGAACCCGGCGATCGAAAAGACGGCGAAGGTGCCGAGCAGCACCACCGGCACCGCGATCGCGGGCACCAGAGTCGCGCGCCAGCTCTGCAGGAACACGAACATCACGATCATGACCAGCACGATCGCCTCGAGCAGCGACTTGGTCACTTCGTTGACCGAGAGGCGGATGAAGGCGGTCGAATCGTTGGCGTAGTTGACCACCAGCCCCTCGGGCAGGTTCTTCGCCACCTGGGCCATGTGCGCTTTCACCAGCTCGGCGGTGCGCAGCGCGTCCGCGCCGGGCGACAGCGAGACCGAGATGCCGGCGCCGGGGTGGCCGTTGACCTTGCGAATCGTGTCGTAGCCCTGCGAGCCGATCTCCACGCGTGCCACGTCGCCCAGGTGCACCGTCGATCCGTCGGGTTCGGTCTTGAGCACAATCTGCCGGAACTGCTCGGGCGTCTGCAGCTTCGAGAGCGCGGTGACGGTGGCGGACAGCATCTGGTTCGGCGCCGCCGGCAATCCGCCGATCTCGCCCGCGGCCACTTCGGTGTTCTGCGCCTGGATGGAGGAGATCACGTCGCTCGGCATCAGCGCCACTGCGGCGAGCCGCTGCGGATCGAGCCAGATGCGCATCGCGTGCGGCGCGCCGTAGACGTTGACGTCGCCGACACCCTCGACACGCGAGAGCGGGTCTTCGATATTCGAGGTGAGATAATCGGCGACATCGTCGCTGCTGCGGGTGTCGGTCGCATCGTAGATTACGACCGTGAGCAGCTGATCAGGGTTCGACTTGGTCACCCACACGCCCTGCGTCTGCACCTGCTGCGGCAGGCGCGATAGCGCGGCCTGGACCTTGTTCTGCACTTGCACCTGCGCGATGTCGGGGTTGGTGCCCTTGGCGAACGTGGCGCTGATGCTGGCGCTGCCCTGCGACGAGGACTGCGAGCTGAAATAGAGCAGCCCGTCGAGCCCGGTGAGCTGCTGCTCGATGATCTGCGTCACCGAGTTCTCGACCGTTTCGGCCGAAGCGCCGGGGTAGCTTGCGCGGATGTTGACGTTGGTCGGCGCGATGTCCGGGTACTGCTCGATCGGCAGCGTCAGCAGCGCGCCGACACCGCCGAGCATGACGATGATCGCCAGCACCCAGGCGAAGATCGGGCGTTCGATGAAGATGCGCGACATGGCGGCGTCAGCCCCCGCGCTTGCCCGACGGCGCGCTCGCGCCGGGCGGCGGCGCGACGAGCTTCTGCGGGGTGCTCGCCGGCACCGCCTTTACCTTGGCGCGGTCCTTGAGGTTGTTCAGGCCTTGGGTGATGACCTTGTCGCCTGCGTTCAGTCCCGAAGTGACGACCCAGAATTCGCCCGAGGTGCGATCCGCAGTGACCTCGCGCCGGTGCGCCTTGCCGTCGGGTCCGGCGACGAACACGTACCCCTTGCCGTTGAAATCGCGATTGAGCGCCGCCTGCGGGACCAGGAAGGCGCCCGTCTGGACCGCCTGGTCGAACACCGCGGTCACGAACATGCCCGGCAGCAGCAAGCCCTGGGGATTGGCGAAGCGCGCGCGCAGCGTGACGGTGCCGGTGCTCTCGTTCACCGTGAGCTCGGAGAACTGCACGGTGCCGGTGGCGCCGTACAGGCTGCCGTCGTCCAGCTTGAGGCGTACGGTGGTGCTGCCCGCGGCGGTGCCGCCACCCGACGCGAGCTCCTGCCGCAGCCGGGTGAGGTCGGCGGCCGACTGCTGCATGTCGACGTAGACGCTGTCGGTCTTCTGGATCACCGCGAGCGGTTCGGCCTGGTTGTTGCCGACCAGCGCCCCGGCGGTCACCAGCGGCCGCCCGATCCGCCCGCTGATCGGCGCCGGCACGGTGGTGAAGCGCAAGTTGATCTGCGCGGTGTCGAGGCTGGCGCGGTTCTGCGCCACCGCCGCCCGCGCCGCGCGCGCAGCTGCGGCCGCGTCGTCGTAGTCCTGCCGGGAGACCGCCTCCATCTGCGCGAGCGGCTGGTAGCGCGCGGCCTTGGCGCTCGCCGCCTGGGCGTTCGCCTGCGCGCTCGCGAGATTGGCCTGCGCCTGCGCCACGTCGGCGCGGTAAAGGCTCGAATCGATCTGGAACAGCGGCTGCCCCGCACGCACGTAGCCGCCCGGCTGGAAATAGATCCGCTTGATCAGCCCGTTGACCTGCGGGCGCACCTCGCTCGTCTCCTGCGCCACGACACGGCCGCCGAGCGTGGTGGGGAGCGGGACGTTCGATGGCTGGACCACGACATAGCCGACCGTCGCCGCGTGGTGCGACGGATCGTCCTTGTCGCCGCTCTCGCACGAGACCGCCAGGCCGCAGCAGAGCAGGAGGAGCACGCCGCGGAAGGGCTGCGATCGGTTGGGCATTGTCGAAACTCTGGTGCTGATTGCTTGGGTTGGGGAGGGGCGGGCGAGCGTCTAGCCGGACCAGCCGCCGCCTAGCGCCTTGAACAGCGCGGCGGTCTGCTGGCGGAGTTGCGCCTCGCTGCTGGCGAGCTGCTCGCGCGCTTCGAGGGCGTTCACTTGTGCGTCGATGAGAGCGTCCTGAGCTACCAGGCCGGTGCGATATTGCGCGTCGACCGCTGTGGCCACGCGCTCTGCATCGGCGACCCGACGCGCAAGCACTTCGCGCCGGGCGCGCTCCTTGTCGATCCGCGCCAGCGCGTCGTCCACCTCCTTGAGCGCGCCGAGCACGGTCTGCCGGTATTCGAGGTACGCCTGGTTGCGGCTCTCCTCGCGTTCGTGGACCACCGCCTTGTGCCGGCCCCAGTCGAGGATCGGGAACATTGCCCCGGCGCTGGCCTGCGTCTGCAGGCTGTCGCTCTCGAACAGCGACGCGAGGCTCGAGGAGATCAACTCGGCGACCCCGGTGAGCGAGAAGCGCGGGTAGAGGTCGGCGGTCGCCACGCCGATCTCGGCAGTCGCGGCGGCCAGCCGGCGCTCGGCGGCGCGGATATCGGGTCGCCGGCGGAGGAGTTCGGACGGCAGGCCGGCGGGTATCGCGGGCGCCGCTGCG
>JBQCFR010000280.1:0-2465 GCA_051958885.1 Tsuneonella sp. | reverse complement strand
CGCTTGGACGGGAGGGGGGGTCTCGGCGGTGACAATGGTAGAATGCACGTCTCGGAAGGCGGTTCCCCGGCCGTGCGAATTTTTTTCGAAGAATTTTTCATCGCGCCGTTTAGCGGGCGGATGGCGCGTCCGGGCAGCGGCTAATCGCTTGGTTTCCGGCCGCTCTTGGTGCACTGGAACCATCCGCACGTCACCGCGTTCTAGCGGCGCCTCACTACGGGAAGGGAATACATGTCACTGGGTGATCAGGTCGCCGCAAACCTGCCTTATCTGCGCCGCTATGCGCGCGCGCTCACCGGATCGCAATCGACAGGAGACGCTTTCGTACGCGCCACGCTCGAGGCGGCGCTGGCGGACGAAGAGCTCAAGGCCTCGCTCCAGCATGGCCGCGTTCCGCTCTACCGCGCGTTCAATAAAGTCTGGTCGAGCGCTTACCTTGAGATTGCCGATGTCAAGGAACCCGGCAGCGAGCCGGAGGCCGCGGCCAGCGATCGATTGCGGGCGATCACCCCGCTCAATCGCCAGGCGCTGCTGCTGACCACGCTGGAAGACTTCACGATCGACCAGACGGCAGAAATCATGGACATGGAACCCGGCGAGGTCGAGAACCTCGTGCAGGAGGCGGTCGAGGAGATCGACCGCGAATCGGCGACGAGCGTCCTGATTATCGAGGACGAGCCGCTCATCTCGATGCAGCTTGAGGACCTCGTCCGCTCGCTCGGTCACGAGATTTGCGGCACCGCGGCGACCCGCACTCAGGCCCTCGAAGTGGTGGCGGAGAAGACTCCCGGCCTGGTGCTTGCCGACATTCAGCTGGCGGACGGATCGTCCGGCCTAGATGCGGTCGACGACATTCTCGCTATCGACAGCGTTCCGGTGATCTTCATCACCGCCTATCCCGAGCGGCTCCTGACCGGCGACCGCCCCGAACCGACATACCTGGTGACCAAGCCGTTCCAGGAGGCAACGGTTCGCACCGCGATCAGCCAGGCGCTGTTCTTCGGGACCAGCCGTCCGCTCGGATAATCGCGCCGGTCAGCGGCGGGCCGGAACCGCGCCGGGCCGCCTGGCCCGGCCGCGGGCCCGGAGTTCGAATTCGCTCGGCTGCCGCACCGGCACCATCAACGTGCAGCGGACGCCTTCGGGGTCGAATTGCAGATCGACCGGGTGGCGCAGTTCGTGCGCCACGATTTTCTCGATGAGCTCGGTGCCGAAACCGCGCTGACGCGAAGGTGGCACCGCGGGACCGCCGGACTCGACCCATCGGAGGCTGGCGAGATTGTCGCGTTCCAGCACCCAGGTCACCCGAACCTGGCCCCCGCCCACACTGAGCGCGCCGTACTTCGCGGCGTTCGTCGCCAGCTCGTGGATCGCGAGCCCAAGCGATAGTGCGTCGTTCGGAGCGAGCTCCACACGCGGGCCCGCCAGCTCGAGTGCGGCATCGCGGTCACGCACATAGGGCGCCATCTCCGCCTCGATCACCGAGCGGATCGGCGTCGCCCCCCATTCCGATTGCGTGAGCAGGTCGTGCGTGGCCGAAAGCGCGCGGATGCGGCCGTCGAGCGCCTCTGCAAATTCGTCGATATCGGTCGAGCGCCGCCGCGTCAGCGACACGATCGACAGGACATTGGCGAGCGTGTTCTTGACCCGGTGATTGAGCTCGCGGGTGAGCGAATTGCGGATCGAGTTCTGCTCTTCGAGCCAGTCGAGCGATTCCTGGTCCTCGATCGCCTGCTGAGTGAGGAGCCGGGCGACCACCATCAGCAGGCTGGCAACCAGCAGGCCGAACAGCAGCGTGATCATCGACAGCAGCGACAGCGAATTTCCGCGAGAGGATTCGACCACCAGCATCATCGGCCGGTTCGCGACCATGAACGTTTCGCTCAAGGTGTTGCCGGTGTGGCGCGCCGGCGGCATGTCGGCGAGCAGGCGCGGGCCCCGCGGGTTCGCGGGATCGGCGTCATACAGGCGGATACCCATGTGGCCCCGGGTCTCGAGCTGCAGCGCCGATTCGAGGAAATCCTGCCCGTTGAACGGACTGTAGAGAAATCCCCGCAGCCGGCGGCCAGCGATACCGCCTTCGAATACCGGCATGTAGATGAGGAATCCCGGCGCCGCGGTCTCGCCCTCCTGCACCAGCACGACGGAGCCGCTGGCGGTGGGGCGCGCGGTGCGCACAGCTTCGTCCATCGCCGCGCGCCGCGTGGGTTCAGCATACATGTCGAAGCCGAGCGCCCGGCGGTTGCGTTCGGTGTCGGGCTGCAGATAGGTCACCGGGACAACCGTCCGGCGGGCCGGGCCGGGGACGGGATGCACGCGGGTGGTCCCGGGCACGTCCGCCTCCACCCGCGCCTCGAACGCGGGAATCTCCGCCGGGGTAATGCTTTCCGCCCATCCTATCCCTTCGGCGCCGCGGTAATCTGCATCGAGGCGGAGCTCGCCGACGAAACGGCGAAACAGATCGG
>JBQCFR010000279.1:0-2347 GCA_051958885.1 Tsuneonella sp. | reverse complement strand
GCGCCCGCCAAGGTCCAGTCGCGCGGCGCCCCGAGATCGACGTTGAGCGCGTTGGTCTTGCCCATCGGCAGCACCGCGATCGCCGGCCAGCTCTCGCCGAATACCGGCACCGCGGCGGTCAGCACGTCGCGCACGGTGCCGTCGCCGCCGTTGATCACCAGCAGGTCGATTCCCGCGGCGGCATAGCGCGCGAGCACGCCGGGGAGGTCGCCGCGCTCCTCCGGCAGGGCGAACAGCACCCCGGGGCGGTCCGCCACTTGTCCGTCGAGCCCCTTGTTGCGGTGGCTGCGCGGGTTGTGGATCACGCCCACGCGCGGCCGCGCAGTGCCGGAGGTAGCGGGTTCCGTAGCGGCGAGGCGGGCGCGAGCGACCATCAGCCAGCCTTAGCCGCGCGGGGCGGCCCGGGGACAGTTTTTTTGCAGTCTCGGCTGCGGAAACGCGCTATCGTCGGCGTCATGCTGCATCCTGCCCTGCTCGAGTCCGCCCGCGACGTCGCCGACAAGATCGTTGCCCTGCGCCGCGCCATCCATGCCGAGCCCGAGCTCGGCCTGCAGACGCCCAAGACCATCGCCAAGGTCCGCGCGGCGCTCGCGCACCTGCCGCTCGAGTGGCGCGACGGCGGCGCGACGACCGGCGCGGTGGCGACTCTCAAGGGCGCGCGGCCAGGACGCCGCGTGCTGCTGCGCGGCGACATGGACGCGCTGCCGATGGACGAGGAGACCGGGCTCGACTTCGCCTCGACGATTCCGGGTCGCATGCATTCGTGCGGTCACGACACGCACACCGCGATGCTCGCCGGCGCGGCCGAGGTGCTCTGCGCCCGGCGCGGCGAGTTCGCCGGCGAAGTGCAGTTCATGTTCCAGCCGGGCGAAGAAGGCTTCCACGGGGCGCGCCACATGCTCGACGACGGGCTCATCGATCCGCTGCCCGAGGCGGCCTTCGCGCTCCACATCATGCCCAACGCGCCGCACGGCGCGGTCGGCGGGCGCGCGGGCGCGCTGCTCGCCGCGGCGGACGAGTTCGACATCTCGGTCGAGGGGCGCGGCGGCCACGCCTCGATGCCGCACGACACGCACGACCCGGTTCCCGCGGCCGCGGCGATCGTCACCGCGTTCCAGGCGCTCGTCACCCGCCGTTTCAACGCCGCCGACGCGGTGGTGGTGACCGTCACCACGATCCAGTGCGGCACCGCGCACAACGTCATTCCCGACCGCGTGCGGCTCGCCGGCACGATCCGCAGCCTGTCGCCGCATCACCGGCAGAAGATCCACGCGCTGCTCGCCGAGACCGCCAAGGCCACCGCTGCCGCGTACGGAGTGGAGGCCAAAGTGGAAATCCGCGAAGGCTTCCCGGTCACCATCTGCGACGAACGCGCCGTCGCGCTCGGCCGTGCGGTCACCGCCGAGCTGTTCGGAGAGCAGGCGTGGACCCCGCTGCCGGCGCCGATCATGGGCGCGGAGGACTTCTCCTACGTGCTCGAGAAAGTGCCCGGGGCGATGTTCTTCCTCGGCGTCGCCGCCGAGGGCAGCGACTGGCGCAAGTGCTGCTCGATTCACAGCCCCCGCATGGTCGTGGACGAGGCGGTGCTGCCGCGCGGCGCGGCGCTGCTGGCCGGCTGCGCCACCCGCTTCCTCGAGCGCGGCTGGGAGTAACCCTTTCCCGCGCCTCTCCCGCGAACGGTCCTCGATTGCAACTAAACCCTGGCCGCGGCGGGGGTTAGCCGTCACCGTGCCCGCAAGAGGCCCGCAAGAGGCCCGCAAGCGGCCGCACGGGAAGAGGACGGCAGATGGAGTACGAGGATCGCTCGCGCACCCTGGGCGAGGCGCTGGCGCAGTGGGCGGCGGAAACCCCCGATGCGATCGCGCTGCGGCAAGACAGCCGCACGGTCGACTGGAAAACCTACGACCGCCACGCCACGCAAGTCGCCAACGGTCTCGCCGCGATGGGCCTCAAGAAGGGTGACCGCGTCGCCTACCTCGGCAAGAACTCGCCGCGCGCCTGCGAGCTGACGATGGGCGTGGCGCGCGCGGGCATGGTGCTGGTGCCGATCATCTGGCGCCTCGCGCCGGCAGAGATCGCCTTCATCCTCAAGGACGCTGAGGCCGGCGCGCTGTTCGTCGAGCCGCAGTTCGCGGAGCAGGACTTCGCCGGGCCCTGCGTCACGATGGACGAGCGCTTCGACGCCTGGCGGGACGAACAGTCTGACGCCGCGGTCACGACGCCGGTCGACCGCGGCGATGTCGTTCTCCAGCTCTACACCTCGGGCACCACCGGCATGCCCAAGGGCGTCATGCTGACGCACCGCAACGGCACCGTGATGCGGCCGATCATCGAAAGCTCGGACCTG
>JBQCFR010000278.1:0-3288 GCA_051958885.1 Tsuneonella sp. | reverse complement strand
AGCCGGCGCCGGGCAACCCGTTCGCCGCCAAGGGCAGCCCGGCGAACGAGATCTGGACCATCGGCCACCGCAACCCGCTCGGCCTCGCGTTCGACCCGCAGGGCCAGCTCTGGGACGTCGAGCACGGCCCTGCCGGAGGCGACGAGCTCAACCTCTTGCGCGAAGGCGACAACTACGGCTGGCCGCTGGTTTCGAACGGCGACAACTACGACGGCAGCAAGATTCCGCGCCACGCCACCCGCCCAGACTTCCATGCGCCGGCGATCAGCTGGAGCCCGGTCATCGCGCCGGGCGGGATGATCTTCTACACCGGCTCGCTCTGGCCGCAGTGGCAGGGCCAGGCGTTGATCGCCGGGCTCAAGACCGAGGCGCTGGTGCGGGTCAGGCTCGACGGCGATCGCGGCACCGAGGAGGCGCGCTACGACATGGGCGAGCGGATGCGGGCGGTCGCGCAGGCGCCCGACGGCGGGCTCTACATGCTCGAGGACGGCAAGGGCGGCCGCCTGCTCAAGCTGACCCCGCATACAAATTGATCGACAGCGCTCCGGCGCGTTCGTATCGGCGCGCCGCCATGCCGACACTCGTGCCCCTTGCCGCGGTCGATCCGCAGATGGTCGAAGACCTGCTCGACGCAGCCTTCGGACCGGACCGCCACGCGCGCACCGCCGATCGCATCCGCACGGGGACGGCGTGGCTCCCGGGCTTGAGCTTCGCCGCGCTCGACGACGACGAATTCCTCGCCGGCACGATCCAGCTCTGGCCGGTGGCGCTCACCGATCCCGACGGCCGTGCGCACCCCCTGCTGATGGTCGGCCCGGTAGCGGTGCTGCCGCACTTGCAGGGCGCGGGCTTCGGCAAGGCGCTGATGGCCGCCGCGCTCGCCGAGGCCGACGCCGGCGGGGCCTTGCCGCAGATGCTGATCGGCGACGAGGACTACTACGGCCGCTGGGGCTTCACCGCAGGGCCGACCGCCGGCTGGCGCTGCCCCGGCCCGTGGGACCCGGCGCGGCTGCTGGTGCGCTGCGCCAATCCGGCGGTGCTGCCCGCCGAGGGTATGCTGGGGCCGTGGAGCGACCACGCGGCCGGCGGGTTGGCGAACTGACGCGCATCTGGCATCGCCGCCTCGATGCCCTACGAGCCGCCGCCCGAGATCGCCGGATTGTCGCTCGCCGAGCTGGCTGAGCAGGTCGCCGCGCGCAAGCTGCCGCCGGTCGAACGGTGGGCTCCCGCGGAGACCGGCGACAGCCACATGCGCATCGCCGCCGACGGGACCTGGTTTCACGAGGGTAGCCCGATCAAGCGGCCCGCGATGGTCCGCGCGTTCGCCTCGCTGTTGCTGCGCGATGCCGAGGGTCACTGGCTCGTCACTCCGCAGCAGAAGCTCAGCGTCGAGGTCGACGATGCGGCGTTCGTGGCGGTCGACATGAGCGAGGCCGATGGAGCGCTGGCGTTCCGGCTCAATACCGACGAGATCGTCATCGCCGGGCCCGACCACCCGCTGCGCGCTGCGGGCGATCCGGACACCCCGGCGCTCTACCTCGCGGTGCGCCGCGGGTGCGAGGCGCGGCTCAACCGCTCGACTTACGAGCAGCTCGCATTAGTCGCATCGCCCGACTGGCGCGTCGCGAGCATGGGCGAAGCCTTTTCGCTGGTCCCTGCATGAGCGCGCTGTTCGACCGGCTCGCAAGTGTCTTCGAGGCAGGGCACGCGCGCGACGTCGACCTGCTCGCCGACGCGATGGCGCCGCCGGAGAACCTGCGCGCGGCGGCCGTGCTGATCGCCGTTACCGACCGGCGGGAGCCCGGAGTCCTGCTGACGCACCGCCCGGACTTCATGCGCAACCACGCCGGGCAAGCGGCGTTTCCCGGCGGCAAGCTCGACCCCGGTGAAGACGCGGTCGCGGCGGCGCTGCGCGAGGCCGAGGAAGAGATCGGGCTCGAGCGCCGCCACGTGCGGATCATCGGCACGTCGGACCCGTTCCGCACCCGCACCGGCTACGACATTACCCCGGTGCTCGGGGTCATTCCGCCCGACTTGCCGCTCGTGCCCAACCCCGCCGAAGTGCGCGAGTGGTTCGAGCCGCCGCTGGCCTATGTGCTCGATCCTGCGCATCAGGTGCAGCGCACGGTGGAATGGGAAGGCGCGCCGCGGACCTACTTCGAGATCATGTGGCACCACCACCGCATCTGGGGCGTGACCGCGGCGATCATCGGCAACCTCTCGCGCCGCATCGCGCTCGCCGAGTTGTTCGATGGCTGAGCTGCCGCGCAGCGAGTGGACCCAGCGCGCGGACCTCGCGGCGCTCGCCGCGGCGCTTGGGCCGGGCAACGCGCGCTGGGTCGGCGGCGCGGTGCGCGATACGCTGCTGGGGCAGCCGGTTCACGACATCGACGCCGCCACCCCGCTGCGCCCGCGCGAGGTGATCGCGCGGCTCGAGAAGGCCGGCGTGCGGACGATCCCCACCGGCATCGATCACGGCACCGTCACCGCAATCCTCGAAGGCGGCAACGTCGAGATCACCACCTTGCGCAAGGACGTCAGCACCGATGGCCGCCGCGCGACGGTGGCGTTCGCCGACGACTGGCGCGAGGATGCTGCGCGCCGCGACTTCACGATCAACGCGCTTTACGCTGACCCGGCGACCCTCGAAGTCCACGACTACTTCGGCGGTCTCGCCGACCTCGAGGCGCGCCGCGTGCGCTTCATCGGCGACGCGCGCGCGCGCATCCGCGAGGACTTCCTGCGGCTGCTGCGCTATTTCCGCTTCCAGGCGCGCTTCGGAAAGGCGGCGGACACGGAGGCGGAGGAGGCCTGCGCCGAACTCGCGCCCGGCCTCAAGGGTCTCAGCCGCGAGCGGGTGGGCTGGGAGCTACAGAACCTCCTCGCCCTGCCCGATCCCGCGCCGACCGTGGCGCGGATGCGCGAGCTCGGCGTGCTGCAGGTGGTGCTGCCGGAGTGCGGCCCTGGCGAGGCCGATGCGCTTGCCCCCCTGATCGCCGCCGAGCGCGAGGCCGGGCTCGCGCCCGATGCGCTGCGCCGCCTCGCCGCGCTGCTTCCGCCCTCTCCGCCGGTCGCCGAGAGCGTCGCGGCGCGCCTGCGCCTGTCACGGTCGCAACGCGAGCGGCTGGCCTGCGCAGCGGCGCGTGACGTGCGCGATGCGGGCCAGCCCCGCGCCCTCGCCTACCGCGTCGGCACGGCGTGCGCGGTCGACCGCCTGGTGCTTGGCCGCGGCGACCCCGGGCCCGTGATCGGCTGGAAGGCGCCTGTTCTGCCGCTCAAGGGCGGCGA
>JBQCFR010000277.1:0-2257 GCA_051958885.1 Tsuneonella sp. | reverse complement strand
GCCTTCCGCATCACCCGACAATCGTGCCCGCCGGAACAGCCTTGCCGCGCAGGAAGGCGGCCGCGTCCATCGCCGGCTTGCCCGCGCGCTGCACCTGGGAGGGGCGCAGCGCGGCGTAGCCACAGGCGATCGTGAGCGCGTCGTCGAGCGTGCGACCGGGCTTACCCTCGCGTCCGATCACTTCGGCGCGGAGCACCTTGATGCGCTCGCCGTCGAGCTCGAACCAGGCGCCGGGGAAGGGGGCGAGGGCGCGCACCTGGCGCTCGATCGCCTCGGCATCGCCCGTCCAGTCGATCCGCGCCTCGGCCTTGTCGATCTTGGGCGCATAAGTCGCCTCGGCGTCGTCCTGCGCGACTGCGTGCAGCGCGGGCAGGTCGATGAGCGTGCCGACCATCAACTGCGCGCCGATCTCGGCCAGTTCTTCGGTCAGCTCGCCGGAGGTCTTGTCCTCCATCGGGGTGCGCGCGGTCGCCAGCATGGGGCCGGTGTCGAGCCCCGCCTCCATCTGCATGATGGTGATCCCGGTCACCGCGTCGCCGGCCATGATCGCGCGCTGGATCGGCGCCGCCCCGCGCCAGCGCGGCAGCAGGCTGGCGTGGACGGTGAGGCAGCCGTGCGCCGGTGCGTCGAGCACTGCCTGCGGCAGGATCAATCCGTAGGCGGCGACCACCGCCAGATTGGCTCCGAGCGCCGCGAACTCCGCCTGCGCGTCGGCACCCTTGAGCGACGGCGGACAGCGCACCGGAATGCCGAGCGTCTCCGCCTCGCGCTGCACCGGGCTCGGCTGCAGCCGCTTGCCGCGCCCGGCGGGCCGCGGCGGCTGAGTGTAAGCGGCGAGCAGCGTATGCCCCGCCTCGTGCAGCGCGCGCAGCGTCGGCACCGCGAACTCGGGCGTCCCCATGAAGACGATGCGCATCAGCTCCCTTCCAGCACCAACATCCGTTCGCCCTGAGCTTGTCGAAGGGCCGCACTTCTTTCATGCGTTGCGCTAGAAGAAAGTGCAGGGCTTCGACAAGCTCAGCCCTAACGGATCAAACATTGAGAATGGCCTCATCGGAGATTGAAACACTGGCCTCCGCGCTCGCCCGCCTGCCGGGGCTCGGCCCTCGCAGCGCGCGGCGCGCGGTGCTGTGGCTGGTGAAGCGGCGCGAGACCGCGCTGCGCCAGATCGTCGCCGCGCTCGCCGAGGTGCAGGACAAGCTCGTCGAATGCAGCGTGTGCGGCAACGTCGATACCCGGAACCCCTGCGGCGTCTGCGCCGACCCGCGCCGCGACCAGCGCGCGCTGTGCGTGGTGGAAGACGTGTCGGACCTGTGGGCGGTCGAACCCCCCAAGCGTTTCACCGGCCGCGACCACCGTCTAGGCGGGCGGCAATCGGCGCGCGAGGGCGTGCGGCCCGAGGACCACAACAAACGCGAGCAGCTAGCGCCGGTCGAGCGGGGCGGGATCGACGAAGTGGTGCTGGCTATGAACGCCACGCTCGAAGGGCAGACCACCGCGCACTACATCGCCGAGCGGCTGGAAGGGCTGCCGGTGCGCGTCACCCAGCTGGCGCACGGGCTGCCGGTGGGAGGCGAGCTCGACTATCTCGACGAAGGCACCCTGGCGCAAGCCCTGCGCGCCCGGCGGCCGGTCGGCTGACTCACTTGCCGTTCAGTGGCGCTGTGCTTATCTGCGCCCCATGGCCATTCGTCAGATTCTCGAGGTGCCGGACCCCCGGCTCAAGACCGTTTCGCAGCCGGTCACCGTGTTCGATGACGAGCTGAGGACGCTCGTCGCCGACATGTTCGAAACGATGTACGACGCGCCCGGAATCGGCCTCGCGGCGATCCAGGTCGGCGTGCCCAAGCGGGTGCTGGTGATCGACCTGCAGCCCGACGATCTCGATGCCGAGCCCGAGGCCTGCGACCATGACGGGCACCACCATCATCACTACCCGACCAAGCGCGAGCCGCGGGTGTTCGTGAACCCCGAGATTCTCGATCCAGCAGACGAGTTGGCGACGTACCAGGAGGGATGCCTCTCGGTCCCCGAAATCTACGCCGACGTCGACCGGCCGAAAAGCTGCCGCGTGCGCTGGCAGGACCTCGAAGGGCAGGTCCACGAGGAGGCCATGGAGGGGCTGTTCGCCACCTGCATCCAGCACGAGATGGACCACCTCGACGGAGTCCTGTTCATCGACCATCTGTCGCGGCTCAAGCGCGAGCAGGCGGTCAAGAAGGTGAAGAAGCTGAAGGCGGCGTAGCGTCGCCGTCCG
>JBQCFR010000276.1:0-10208 GCA_051958885.1 Tsuneonella sp. | reverse complement strand
GCTTCGCCAGCAGCTCGGCCTTGTCCGCTGCCCCTGCCTCGCCGGTTACGGCCAGCGCGCGCTCGAGCCGTTCGGCGGTCGGCGCGGACATCGCCGGCAGGCGCTCGGCGATGCCGATCATGTCGTCCATCTTCGCCCAGCAGTTGAGCGCCAGGTCGCAGCCCGCCGCGACCGCTTGCTCCGCCCGCTCGGGCACGCTGCCGGCGAGCGCCTCCATGTCGAGGTCGTCGGTCAGCAGCAGGCCCCCAAAACCGATCCGGCGGCGGATGATCTGCTCGATGACGATCGGCGACTGAGTGGCCGGACGCTCCGGGTCCCACGCGGTGAACAGCAGGTGGCCGGTCATCCCGATCGGCGCATCGGCGAGCGTGCGGAACGGCTCGAGATCGCTCTCGAGCTCCGCGTCGCTGGCGGTGATGGTAGGCATTTCCTTGTGCGTATCGCACATCGAGCGGCCGTGGCCGGGCATATGCTTGATGCACCCCGCCACGCCCGCGCGCGCCAGCCCGTCAAGGATCGCCCGCCCCAAGGCCGCCACGCGGATCGGCTCGCTACCCAGCGCGCGGTCGCCGATCACGTCGTTGGCGCCCGGCTGGCGCACGTCGAGCGGCGGGTAGCAGTCGGCGGTGATCCCGACTTCGGCGAGCTCGATTCCCATCGCCTGGGCATTCGCGCGCGCCGCCTCGATAGCGGAGGCCGGCGCGAGTTCCCACAGCGCATCGAACGCGGCGCCCGGCGGGAAGCGGGTCCATTCGGGCGGCTTCATCCGCGCAACGCGCCCGCCTTCCTGGTCGATGCAGACGAGCAGCCGTTCGCGCCCGTGGATGGCGCGCAGATCATCGGTCAGCGCGCGCATTTGCGCCCGGTCCACGCAGTTGCGGCCGAACAGGATGTAGCCTGCGGGATCGGCTTCGCGGAAGAAGGCGCGCTCTTCCTCGCTCAAGCTCGCGCCGGCGATGCCGAAAATGGCGGGCGTCATGGCGAGGAATCTCGCAGCAAGGCACCGGCGGCGCAAGCGCGCGCCGCCACGCTCATGTGCAAAACGGGGTCACTTGACCTGGCAGGCGACCCCGTTGGCTTTCAGGTTGCGGCACAGGGTGTTCGCAGCCGCGCGGTCCCCGGCCATCGCCTGGAGCCGGAACACGGTGCCGATATCGGCCTGGCCCTGCACCACACGGTGGCTGACGCCCTGCAGCACATCGGTCTGCCGCAGCAGCTTCTGCCACCCGGCCTCCGCCGTTTCGCGCGACGAATAGGCGCCGACCTGCACCGCAGTGCCGCCCGCCTGCGCCGGTTCGGGCGGCTCGCCCGTCTTGCGTGCGTCCACGCTGGGCCTGGGAATCGCGGGCTGAGGCGCCGGCTCTTCGGCGATGCGCCCTTCGCGCGTCTCGCCCGGGCCGACGGCGGGGGCGATGTCGCCGGTGCCTTCGAACTGCTTGCCGCCAGGGTTCGCCGGGCGCTGCTTGTAAGGCCCGGGAGGCGCGTGGATCGTGCTGCCATCGGCGACGAGGCGCGGGTCCGGCCCGCGGTGCGAGAACCACCAGATGCCGGCGACGAGAGCGGCGATCACCAGCAGCCCGGCGAGTGCGAAGCCGAAGATCCGGCCCGTGTCGACGCCGGTCTCGTCATCGTCGTACTCGCCCGATTCGAGCCAGGGAAGCCGCTCGTCCTCGTCGGCGAAAGCGAGTTCCTCGGGGGCAATCTCGCCCTGATCCCTCTCGTCTTCGGCGCCGATCACACTCACATCTCCTCGACCGCTTGCACCCCCAATAGCGCGAGCCCGTTACGAATGACTTGCCCGATCTGCGAAGCCAGGAAAAGCCTCGCCCCGGTGAGCTGCGCATCGTGTGCCACGATGATGCGTTTCTCCGGCGTGTCGTTGCCGGCGTTCCAGAACGCGTGGAACGCCGCCGCGAGGTCGTAGAGATAGAACGCGATGCGGTGCGGCTCGCGCGCCTGCGCGGCGGCGTCGACCGTGCGCGGGAACTGCGCGGCGAGCTTGATCAGCGCCAGCTCGTCCTGGCCTAGCCGGTCGATCGCCTCGGCGGCGGGCGCGAAGCCCTCGGCCCCGCCCTTGCGCAGCGTCGAGTGGATGCGCGCGCTGGCGTACTGGACATAGAACACCGGGTTGTCCTTCGACGCCTCGACCACCTTGGCGAAGTCGAAGTCCATCTGCGCTTCGGGCTTGCGGGTGAGCATCGTGAAGCGGACGACGTCCTTGCCGACCTCGCGCACGACATCGGCGAGCGTCACGAACGTGCCGCTGCGCTTGCTCATCTTGACCGGCTCGCCGCCGCGCAGCAGCTGGACCATCTGCACCAGCTTGACGTCGAACGGGATCTCGCGCCCCTCGCCCGCGGCGAGCGCGGCGACGGCGGCCTTGATGCGCTTGACCGTGCCGGCGTGGTCCGCGCCCCAGATGTCGATCAGCGCGTCGGCGCCTTCCGCCTTCTGGAGATGGTAGGCGAGATCGGCGCCGAAGTAGGTCCAGCTCCCGTCGCTCTTGCGGATCGGGCGGTCCTGGTCGTCGCCGAACTGCGTCGAGCGGAACAGCGGCAGTTCGACCGGCTCCCAGTCGTCCGGGGTCTTGCCCTTTGGCGCTTCGAGAACGCCGTCGTAGACCAGCCCGTGCTGCCGCATCCACGCCTCGGCCTCGGCCGGCTTGCCGCGCTGCTGGAGCTCGGCTTCGGAGGCGAACACGTCGTGCCGGATACCGAGCAATTCGAGATCGGCCCGGATCATGTCCATCATCGCTTGGACAGTCTGGCGGCGGAAGACCCCCAGCCACTCGCTCTCGGGCGCGCCTACGAAGCGGCGGCCGTATTCGGCAGCGAGCACTTTGCCCACCGGCACGAGGTAATCGCCGGGATAGAGCCCCTCCGGAATCGCGCCAATGTCTTCCCCCAGCGCCTCGAGGTACCGCAAGTGCGCCGAGCGGGCGAGCACGTCGACCTGGCCCCCGGCGTCGTTGACGTAGTATTCGCGGGTCACCTCGTGCCCCGCGAACTCGAGCAGCGCGGCGAGCGCATCGCCGACCACCGCGCCGCGGCAGTGTCCCATGTGCATCGGTCCGGTGGGGTTGGCCGACACGTATTCGACGTTGACCCTTACGCCCGCGCCCGTGTGGGAACGGCCGTAGTCGGGGCCCAGCGCCGCGATCGAGCGCAGTTCCGCGAGCCAGGCGCTATCGGCGACGCGCAAATTTATAAAGCCGGGTCCCGCGATCTCAGCCGCTTCGACATCGGGGTCGCTGCGCAAGTGCGCGGCGAGCTTCTCGGCGAGCGCGCGCGGATTGGTGGCGGCGTGCCTGGCGAGCACCATCGCGGCGTTGGTCGACAGGTCGCCGTGGCTGGGATCCCGCGGCGGCTCGACGGTGACATTGCCGCGCGGCGAATGCGCCGGCAGCGCGCCTTCGAGCTCGAGCGCGTTGAGCGCGGCGTTCACCTTCTCCGCGAAGGCGGCGTGGATCGTGTGGGTTTCGGACATGGCGCGCGCATTACTCGCTCGCCCGGTCGGCGCAAGCTCGGCTTGGCGGGCCCTAGCGCGTCACGTTGTAGGCAAACTGGTCCTGGTCGAGTTCGAAACCGACGAGCAGCTCGAACGTGGCGCGCGCCAGCGCCGCCTTGACGTCGGGATCGGCAAGCGGATCGACCGCGGCATCGATGTCGCCCGCCTTGCGCTTGCGAGTGATCTTGTCGCGAATGTCGTCCGGCAGCGTCGCTTCGGCGCGTTCGACGAAGGCGCCGGCCTGGGCCTGTCCGGTGGCGCGCTCCTGCCCGTCGGCGAAGTTGATCACGACCTTACCGACCTGCTTGGAGACGACCGCGCCGCCGCCGCGCAGGACGGTCGCAAAATAGGGCAAGGTCACCTGGCGCGCGCCGCGCGTGTCGGTGCGCCGGGCGAGCACGTCGAACGTGGCGTTGGTGTAGATCTTCGCGCCGGTGTCGTCGCAGGTGCTGCGCAAGTTGGTGATCGTCGCGGTCACGTCCATGTTCGCGGCAGTCCGAAGGCCGGGCGTGCGGAAGGTCGTGATGTCGCCGGTGTAGTCGGGAATGCCCACCGCCGGGCACGGCGTGCGGACCGCCGTGATGCCGACGCCTTCCTTCAGCGCCGTCAGCTCGCCGGACTTGGTGCACGCGGCAAGAGAGCACGCGAGCGCGAGCGCAGCGGCAAGACGAAAGCGGACGGTCATGCAGGTCTCTTCCCTCGAACGAGTAATCGACGCCGCCCTAGCGGCGCGCACGGCAAAGCGCTAGAGCCGGCCGCATGAATGCCCCCTTTCACGATCGCGCCAAGGCTGCCCGCAAACTGCCCCTGACGCTCCTCATCGCCGCGCCGCGCGGGTTCTGCGCCGGAGTGGACCGGGCGATCGAGATCGTCGAGCGCGCTATCGAGCGCTACGGCGCGCCGGTCTACGTGCGGCACGAGATCGTCCACAACCGCTATGTGGTCGATGGGCTCAAGGCCAAGGGTGCGGTGTTCGTCGAGGAGCTGGACCAGGTGCCCGACGGCGCGCCCGTGGTATTCAGCGCGCACGGCGTGCCCAAGGCAATACCGGCTGAGGCGACCTCGCGCGGGCTCGACTGGCTCGATGCGACGGGCCCGCTGGTGAGCAAGGTGCACCGGCAGGCCGAGCGCCAGATCGAGGCGGGCCGGCACATCGTCTTTATCGGGCACAAGGGGCATCCGGAGGTCATCGGCACGATGGGCCAGGTGGCCGGCGGCATGATGACGCTGGTGGAAACCGTCGCGGACGTCGAGGCACTCGATTTCGCAGCCGACCTGCCGCTGGCCTTCCTCACCCAGACGACGCTGTCGGTGGACGATACCGTCGACATCGTCAGCGCGCTGCGGCGCCGATTTCCGGATATCGCCGGCCCCAAGGCGGAGGACATCTGCTACGCGACGTCGAACCGCCAGGCCGCGGTCAAGGCGATCGCCCCGGGCAGCGACCTGGTGCTGGTGATCGGCGCGCCCAATTCGTCCAACTCGCTGCGGCTGGTCGAGGTGGCCGAGCGCTGCGGCACCGACGCTAAGCTGATCCAGCGGGCGAGCGACATCGATCCCGCGTGGCTCGAAGGGGTCGGCACGATCGGCCTGACGGCGGGTGCCTCCGCGCCCGAGGAGCTGGTGCGCGAGGTCGTCGACCGGCTGGCCGAGTGGCGCGAGGTCGAGGAGCATACGCTCGTCACCGCCGAGGAGAAGATGGTGTTCAAGCTGCCGCGCCAGCTGGCAAGCTGACTTGGCGGTCTACACGCACCTGGGCGCGGAGGACCTTGCGGTCCTGATCGCGGAGTACGACGTCGGCTCGCTGATCTCCGCGAAAGGGATCGCCGAGGGGGTCTCCAATTCCAACTGGCTGATCGAGACTCACGACGAGGACGAGCCGGAGAAGGACGGCCGCTTCATCCTCACGATGTACGAGCGGCGCATCGAGACGAGCGATCTGCCGTTCTTCCTCGGCCTGCTCGACCACCTGTCGGCCAAGGGCTGCCCGGTGCCGCGCACGATCCATGATCGTTCAGGCGCGGCGTGGCGCCGGGTTCAGGGCAAGGCGGTGGCGCTGATCGAGTTCCTCCCCGGCGTGTCGGTCGACCGGCCGAGCGCCGCCCAGGCGCGCGCGGTAGGCGCGGCGCTCGCGGGCGTGCACCTCGCTTCCGCCGACTTTGCCGGCACGCGCGAAAACGGGCTGCGCCCGCGCGACTGGCAGGCGCTGTTCGAACATTGCGGCGACGCCGGCCTCGCCTCGATCGACCCCGAGCTGCCGTCGGTCGTCGGCGGGAGGATGCCCGAGATCGCCCGGCTGTGGCCCGAAGGCCTGCCGCGCTCAATCATCCACGCCGACCTGTTTCCCGACAACGTGCTGATCCTCGGCGGCAAAGTCACCGGGCTGATCGACTTCTATTTCGCGTGCCGCGATCTCACCGCCTACGATCTGGCGGTGACTCATGCCGCGTGGTGCTTCGCCGACGAGGGCCGCACCTTCCGGTCCAACGTCGCCGCGGCGCTGATGGCGGGTTACGAGGCGGTGCGGCCGCTATCAGCGGAGGAGCGCGCGGCGCTGCCGATCCTGGCGCAAGGGGCGGCGCTGCGGTTCGTCGCGACCCGCGCGGCCGACTGGCTCGACACGCCGCCCGATGCGCTGGTCCGGCGCAAGGACCCGATGGACTTCGCCAGGCGGCTGCAATTCTACGCCGAAGCGGGCGATTCGCCCTTCACTCGCGCCCCCGGCTAGGCCAAGCGACGCGCGATGAAGCAAATCGAGATCTTCACCGACGGCGCGTGCAAGGGCAATCCCGGCCCGGGCGGCTGGGCGGCGCTGCTCAGGATGGGCAAGCACGAGAAGGAGCTGTCGGGCGGCGAGGCGGCGACGACCAACAACCGCATGGAGCTGACCGCCGCGATCCGCGCGCTCGAGGCGCTGATCGAGCCGTGCGCGGTGGTGCTGCATTCGGACAGCAAATACGTCCTCGACGGGATGACCAAGTGGGTCGCCGGATGGCAGAAACGCGGCTGGAAGAACGCCAGCAAGCAGCCGGTGCGCAACGCCGACCTGTGGCACGAGCTGATCGCCGCGGCGCTGCCGCACCAGGTCGAATGGGTATGGGTCAAGGGCCACAACGGACACCCGGAAAACGAGCGGGTCGACGCGCTGGCCTGCGCCGAAGCGGAAGCCGCGCGCGGCTAGTCGAAGCGTTCGGGCGCGTAGAGCGCGACGTCGAGCGCCTTGGTCATCTCGTCCGGCTCCTGACCCAGCAACAGTTGCGCTCCCAGCCGGGCGGCGGCGGGGGCGGTCTGGATGCCGAAGCCGCCCTGCCCGGCGAACCAGAACAGCCGCTCTACCCGCGGGTCGTAACCGTAAACCGGCAGGCGGTCGGGCGCGAAGCTGCGCAGGCCGGCCCACTTGCGTTCGACCGCGCGCACCTGCCAGTCGGCAACCTGCTCGAACCGATCGATCGCCTGGGCCACCGCAAGTTCCACGGGCGCGGCATCGAGCGGCGCACTCGGGGTCTCGTCATGCGGGCTCAACCACAACCGGCCGCTCTCCGGCTTGAAGTAAAAGCGGCCCGAGATGTCGAGCACCAGCGGCAGATCGGCCGGCGGGGCGGGATCGGTGCGCAGCTGCGCGACGGTGCGCAGCAGCGGCTGGATGCCGAGCGGCCGCGCGCCGGCGAGCTCGGCGACGGGATCGGCCCATGGGCCCCCGGCATTGGCGATCGTGCCCACACGGTACGTCGCGCCCTGTTCGGTCTCGATGATCCACTCGCCCGCCTCCCGCGCCAGCGACTGCACCCGCGCGCGCGTCGTGAGGTTAACGCCGCGCCGCTTCGCCAGCGCGAGGTAATGCTGGTGCAAACCGGCGACGTCGATGTCGGCGCACGCGGGCTCCCAGACGGCCCCGGTCCACTCGGGCCGCAGCCCGGGAATATGCTGTTCGAGCTGCGCCCGCCCGAGCCGCTCGATCGAGACCCCGCTGCCGGCGAAGCGCGCGACGAAGGCGTCGAGCTTGCCCGCGTCCTCGGCGCGGCCGATGTAAAGCGCGCCGCGCGGCGACAGAAAGCCGTGATCGCGCAAGTAGCCGCCCGAGGCGAGCGTTAGCGGCACGACATCCGGGCCGCCGTAGCACTCTTCCCAGAAGGCGGCAGAGCGGCCCGTGGTGTGGTAGCCGGGCCGATCCTCTGACTCGAGCAGCAGGACCGAGGCGTGCGCGCTCAGCTCCGCGGCGAGGCTGGCTCCGGCCATCCCCGCCCCGATGACCGCGATGTCGTAGCGCCCGTCCATGGTCAGCACCGAGCGGGCGCGGCGCGGTCGAGGAAGTCGGCGATGGCCGCCATCGCCCGGTCGCGAACCGGGTCTGCCTCGCGCAGGATTTCGTGGTGCGCCTCCTTGCCGAAGCGAACCAGCTCGCAATTAGGGAGTCGGGCCGCGGCGCGTTCGATCGCGCTGATGGCGACCAGCTTGTCGTTGCTGGTCGCGACGATCAACACCGGCACACGCACGCTCTCGAGCACGCCCGGGGCGAACAGCGCGCGCATCGAGGCATAGGCGCGTTCGACCCAGCCCCAACTGCCCGGCCCCATGACCAGCTCCGGACGCTTCTCGCGCCACCACAGCTCGTCGGCATAGCGCTCCTTGTCGTGCGTCAGTAGGTCGATGCGCGAGGCGGGCACTTCGCCAGGCTTCTCGCTCCATTTCCACGCCGGGCGGCGCGGATCGCCGAGGCTGCGCATCAGGCGCGCGATGAGGTGCATGACGCCCAGCGGCAGGGGTCCGAGAAAACCGAGCATCGGCGCCGAGAGCACCAGTGCGTCGGGATCGACGCGCTGCTCGGCAACCGCGCGCAGCACGAGATGACCGCCCATCGAGTGCCCCGCGAGCACGTGCGGAGCCGGCGTCTCGGCCTTCCACGCGGTCCACAGGGCCGCAAGGTCGTCCACCCAGTCTGAGAAGTCGCCGACGTGCCCCGTCACCGCATCGGCGACCAGCCGGCCGGAACCGGCCTGCCCACGCCAGTCGCACGCGGTTACGCGCCAGCCGGCGCGGTGCCATTGCTCGAGCGTTTCGAGGTACTTCTCGTACGCGTCGCCGCGGCCGGGCATGAACAGGATCGAGCCGCGTGCAGGCTCGGCGGAACCGCGCCAGTCGATACGCCGGATCGCCGCGCCCGCGGGTGAGCGCCAACTGCTCTCGGCCGCGTCGGCAGGGATCGCGCGGCGGTCCACCGCCCTGGGTTCGCTGGGCTGGGCGTGGCTAATCTGGGCCCTCCGGGCTTGGTTACTATTTGGTAAGCACTGCCCTGTAGCACCTGATCCCAAGGGGATTTCGGGGGTTTCATGCACGGCGGTGTCATTCACTACGGGCTGCTTGTTGCCTTGGCAATCGCGCTGCTTTTCGCAGCGTTCACCGACTTGCGCCGGCGGCAGATCGACAACTGGCTGAACGCCGCCATCGCGCTGTCCGCGCCGCTCTACTGGTGGGCCAGCGGGCTCACGCTGTGGCCCGGCGTGGCGATTCAGTTCGCCGTCGCGCTGGCCGCGTTCGTGGTTCTTGCCGGGCTGTTCGCCCTGCGCGCGATGGGCGGCGGCGACGTCAAGCTGCTGACCGCGCTGGCGCTGTGGATCGAGCCTGCCTGGTTCCTCAAGCTGATCGTCGTCATGGCGCTGCTCGGCGGGTTGCTGACCCTCGCCATGGGCGCCTGGCACGTGACCCGGCGCCAGAAGGACAAGCTGGCGATCCCCTATGGGCTCGCCATCGCCGCTGCCGGCCTGTGGGTCATCGGCACGCATTATCTGCCGGCCGCGGGCCAGTCGATCGGGGTGAACCCGTTTTTAACCACTTAGGCCTTAACCACAAAAACCATACCCGCCCGCGGGTTTTTGCGCGGGCCGAATGAGGGGGCTTTACAGCCATGGACAGGAAGAAGCTGGTTCTGCTGCTGGGTGCGCTGGTCATCGCGATCGGCACCGCTTTGCTGGCGCGGAGCATGTTCGCCGGCGCAAGCGCCCCGCAGGCGGAGGCCGCGCCCAAGCCCAAGGGCCCCAAGGTTCTCGTGGCGCAGCGCGTCCTGCCCACCGGCACGATCATCACCGCCGATGCGATCGGGTTCCAGCAATGGCCCGCCGAGATGGTCAAGGACGCCTACTTCATCGACGGCGAATCCGATGTCAGCAAGCTGCTGGGCACGGTCGTCCGCTTCCCGATCACCGCGGGTGAACCGGTTACCCAGGGCTCGCTCGTCAAGCCCGGCGACCGCGGCTTCCTCGCCGCCGCGCTCGGGCCCGGCATGCGGGCGGTCACCGTGCCCGTGTCGGCCAAGACCGGCGTCGCGGGCTTCGTGTTCCCGGGCGACCGGGTCGATCTCGTCCTCACCCAGTCGGTCAAGGGCGACAATGGCGACGCGCTGAAGGCGTCCGAGACCATCCTGCGCAACTTGCGCGTGCTGGCGACTGACCAGTCCACCGATTCGACCACCAACGAAGCCGGCAAGACCGTCGTGAAGGCATTCCGCACCGTCACGCTCGAAGTGACGCCGAAGATCGCCGAGAAGGTCGCGGTCGCGCAGACCATCGGCACGCTCAGCCTTTCGCTGCGCTCGATCGCCGACAACCAGGCGGAGCTCGAGCAGGCGATCGCCGCGGGCGACGTCAAGGTCCCCGACAACGCCACGCCGGAACAGGAGGAGAAGCTGCTGCAGGCGGCGATGAACC
>JBQCFR010000275.1:0-3357 GCA_051958885.1 Tsuneonella sp. | reverse complement strand
GATCGCGGTGCGCATGTCGACCGAACCGTGCACCGCGTCGCAGCGGAAGAAGCGCCGGCCGAGCTGGTACCCGCCCGGACAGTTGACCCGCTCATCGGGCGAAACCCCGTGCATCTGCAGCGCGAGCGTTTCCATCGGCTTCATCGTCGATCCGGGCGGGTAGAGTCCGCGCAGCACCTTGTTCAGCAGCGGAATGTGATCGTCCTGGTTGAGCAGCTGCCATTCGAGCCGGCCGATGCCGCCGACGAAGCTGTTGGGATCGAACGCGGGCATCGAGACCATCGCGAGGATCTCGCCTCCGTGACAGTCGACCACTGCCAGTGAGCCCGATTCGAGACCGATGCGACGGGCGGCGAAATCCTGCAGCGGGCCGTCGATGGTCAGCTTGATCGGTTTGCCCTGCACGTCAGGCCGGGTGCCGAGGTCCCGCACGATGCGGCCCGATGCGGTAACCTCGACCCGCCGTGCGCCCGGGACGCCGCGCAGGCGCTCCTCGAACGCCTTTTCGAGCCCTTCCTTGCCGACTTTGTAGCCCGGCGTGATCAGCAGCGGATTGTGGTCTTGCTCGTACTCTTCCGCCGAGGCCGGTCCGACAGAGCCGACCAGATGCGCCACCGCTGGGCCGGTCGGGTAATAGCGGCTGAAGCCGCGCTGGGGCACAACTCCCGGCAGCTCGGGCAAGCGGACGCTGAGCGCGGCGAACTGGTCGTAAGTCAGGCTGCTGGCGACTTCGACCGGCTGATAGCCGCGCGCCTGGTCGATCCTGTCCTTGAGATCGGCCGCCTGCTCCGCGTCGAGGCCGACGAGCGGGGCGAGGGTGGCGATCGTCACTGCCGGATCGGACAACCGCTCGGGAATGACGTCGACCCGGAACGCCGCCTTGTTGCTAGCGAGCGGGGCGCCGTTGCGGTCGAGAATCCATCCGCGGCGCGGGGGGATCAGAGACAGGTTGACGCGGTTGCTCTCGGATTCGGTCTTGTACTTCTCGTTTTCGAAGATCGAGAGATAGGCCATGCGGCTCGCCAGCAGCAGCCCGATGCCGCCCTGGACCGCGCCGATGACGAAGCTGCGCCGCTCGAAGCTGTGGGCGAGCGTCGCGGGGCTGACGATCGGGCGCGCGCGCCGGCGGCGACGGAACTTCATCGCAGCAGCCTGACGCGGCGCAGCCGCAGCCGGTCAAGCCCGGCGACAAGCCGCGAGACGATCGGGATCAGCACGATCGAGAAAATGAGCTGTGGGCCGAGCACCACGAAGGTGGTCCCGTGGATGCGGCCGCCGGCGAACAGGGCTGCGATCACCAGGTAAACACTCACGATCACGCTGGCGAACAGCCAATCCTGGAAGAACCCGCGCCACGGAAAGCGCGCCTCGACAAGCTCGACGAAGATCATCGTCAGCGACCACAGCAGGATAGCCGATCCGAATGGCTGGCCGCTGAACAGGTCGTCGAACGCGCCGAGCGGAAATCCGGCCCAGACCGGCAGCAGGCCGGGGCGGACCAGCCGCCACGAAAGGAGCATGAGGAACCCGAGCGGCGGCAGCAGTGGAATCGCGCTGGCGATCGGCAACTGCCCGATCAGCGAGCCGAGCATCACCGACAGCCACGGCACCGTGTAGGCGAGCAGCGGCGAGTGCGTGCGGTTGATCTTGCTGCCGTAAGGATCGCGCCGCGCGCGGTGGGAAAGTTCGCCGGTCACTTCTCTTCAGCCGGCTTGACGGCCTCCTCGACCGGGGTCTTCGCGGCAGCGACGGCCTGCGGCTGCCAGATCGGCTCGACCGCGACGAAATCGGTGGCGGCCGGGTCGGCGATCACCGCAGCGATGCCGCCGTCGTCGGTTACTTCCTGCAGGATACCTACCGCGATCCCGGGCCGGTAATAGCCGCCCGCACCGCTGGTGACGAACACGTCGCCCTTGCGCAGTGGATTGATGCCGAGGTTGATCAGCCGGATGCGCAGCCGGCCGTCGCCGCGTCCTTCGGCGAAGGCGACCACCTGGTCCCGCGAGCGGCGCACGGGAATGACGCTCTCGGTATCGCCGAGCAGCAGCACCCGCGCGCTGTCGTCGGCGACTTCGAGCACGCGGCCGACCACCCCGCGCGGGCTGCGCACCGGCATGCCGACGGTCACCCCTTGCGCGCGGCCCGCCGAAAGGTAGGCGAAGCGCCGCGTGCTCGTGGCGCTCGAGCCGACCAGCCGGGCCACCGCGACCGGCTTGACCTCGTTCTCCCGAAAACCCAGCAGCGTCTTCAGCCGCTGGTTCTCCTGCCGCACCGCGTCGGCTTCCTTCAGGCGGATGCGGGCGAGTTCGACTTCCTTCTTGAGCGCCGCGTTCTGGCTGCCGGCGCGCAAGTAGCCGGCAATCGAATCGAACAGCCCCTGGCCTTCGACGCGGGCAGCGGCATTGGCATGCCCCACGTGCACCGCGGTGTCGCCGGCAGCGCCGCGCAGGCCGTTGAACGAACTCGGACGCCATAGGGAGATGCCGAGCAGCAGCGCGCCGAGCAGCGTGCCGATGCTCGCCGCGACGTAACCGGTAAACCGTCCGTATTGCGCCCTGCGCGAATGCCCGGAGCGCCGTTTCGAGCTCGGCGCCATGTCCTCAACTTCCCCGTCGTCAGGCGGTCATCAACACGCCGCGATAGACCGGATCTTCCATCGCCCGCCCGGTGCCGATCGCGACGCACGAAAGCGGATCCTCGGCGATCGACACGGGCAGCCCGGTCTCTTCGCGCAGATGCTCGTCGAGCCCGCCGATCAGCGCGCCGCCGCCGGTGAGCACAATGCCCTGGTCGACGATGTCGGCGGCGAGTTCGGGCGCGGTGTTTTCCAGCGCGATGCGCACGCCTTCGACGATCGCCCCGATCGGCTCGTTGAGCGCCTCGGCGATATGGCCCTGGTTGATCGAGATTTCCTTGGGCACACCGTTGACGAGGTCGCGGCCCTTGATCGTGATCGTTTCGCCTACGCCGTCTTCCGGCATCGTGGCGACGCCGTAGTCCTTCTTGATCCGTTCGGCGGTGGCTTCGCCGATCAGCAGGTTGTGGTGGCGGCGCACATAGCTGACGATCGCCTCGTCCATCTTGTCGCCCCCGGTGCGCACCGAGGTAGTGTAGGCGAGACCGCGCAAGGAGAGCACCGCGACTTCGGTGGTGCCGCCGCCGATGTCGACGACCATGCTGCCGACGGGTTCGGTCACCGGCATGTCGGCGCCGATCGCCGCGGCCATCGGCTCGAGAATGAGATAGTCCTGGCTGGCCCCGGCGTTGCTCGCCGCGTCGCGGATCGCGCGGCGCTCGACCGAAGTCGAGCCCGAGGGCACGCAGATCACGATCTCGGGGAAGCGGAACAGCGTTTTC
>JBQCFR010000274.1:0-2558 GCA_051958885.1 Tsuneonella sp. | reverse complement strand
GCCTATTTCGGGCAGGCGTTCCCGTTCCCCAAGCTCGACCAGATCACCTCGCCGCTGATGGGCGGGGCGATGGAGAACGCCGGGGCGGACCTCTATGGCGACGGCATCCTGGTGATGAACGACGGCGCGCCGGTGGGCCAGAAGAAGACCTTCGGCATGGTCGTGGCGCACGAGCTGTCGCACCAGTGGTTCGGCGACATGGTCACGCCGAGCTGGTGGGACGACATCTGGCTCAATGAAAGCTTCGCCAACTGGATGGGCTTCACCATCGGCGGCGAATGGCGGCCCGATCTGAACATCGGCCAGGGCGCGCTCGCCGAGGGCTTCCGCGCGATGGACACCGACGAGCTGATCGTCGGGCGGCCGATCCACCAGCCGATCAAGACCAACGACCAGACCGATTCGGCGTTCGACACGATCACTTACGGCAAGGGCGGGCACGTCATCTCGATGATCGCGGCCTTCCTCGGGCCCGACAAGTTCCGCGAAGGCGTGCGCCACTACATGGCGCTGCACCGCTACGGCAACGCGACGAGCAAGGACTTCTTCTCCGCGATGGCCGATGTCGCGGGCGATCCGCGGATCACCGCCGCGATGCAGAGCTTCACCGACCAGCAGGGGGTGCCGCTGATCACCGTCAGCGGCGCGAACGGGCACTACACCGTCGCGCAGAGCCGCTACGCGCCGCTCGGCGAAACCGCGACCGCGACGACCTGGGGCGTGCCGGTGTGCATGCGCGCCGGGGATACCCGCGCGTGCCACCTGCTCAGCGACGCCAGCGCACCGTTCGAGCTCGCCGGCACCGGCGCGCTGATGCCAAACGCGGGCGGCACCGGGTACTACCGCTTCGAACTTCCCGCGGCCCAATGGGACCAGCTGATCGCCACCGCCGGCAGCCTCGGCTCGGCCGAGGGCATGGCGCTCGCCGACAGCGTCGCGGCGAGCTTCGCCGCCGGGCGGGCGAGCCCCGCGCAGCTTATCGCCGCCTCGCGCAACCTCGCCGCCAACCCGGACTCCTATGCCTCGGGCGCGGCGCTGGGCGAGCTCAGCTGGATGCAGAGCCACGGCTTCTTCGACGCCGAAGCCACCGCCGCCTACCGCAAGTGGGTCGGCACGCTGGCCCAGGCGGATTACGCGAAGCTCGGGTTCGATCCGCGGCTCGGCGCGTACAAGGGCGCGAACGCCGACGAACTGCAGCGGCGCGAACGCGCGGTCGGGCGGCTGGTCTTCGCCCGCGACCCTGCGGTGCAGGCCAAGCTCGCCGCGGCTGCCGCGGCGTACCTCGCGGGCGATACCGCCGCGCTCGACCCGGCGTTCATGGGGGATGCGCTCGATGCTTACGTCACCAAGGGCGGGTTGACCGCGGCCAAGGCGCTGGCCGAACGCGCGCTCGCGTCGGAGGACCCGGTGTTCCGTCCGGCCGCGCTGGGCGCGCTCGCAGGCTCGGGCAAGTCCGACGTCGCCAAGTGGGTACTGGGCGACTTCACCGACAAGCGCCTGCGCGCGACCGAGCGGCTGTACAGCGTGCTCGGCGTTGCGGGCACGCAGGACACGCGCGATCTGGGCTACGACTGGCTCACCGCCAACCTCAAGGACATGATCGGCGGCTCGACCGGCATCTTCCTCGCCCGCGGCATCCCCGGCGTCGTCGGCGGCTACTGCTCGGCCGAGAAGGCGAACGACATCGCCGAGAAGTTCCGCCCGATCTTCGCGAACACGCCGGGCGCGCTCGAGCTCGAACGGACGATCGAGAAAGTGCGCAACTGCGCGGCGCTCAAGGAGGGGCGTGGGAAGGAAATCAACGCGGCGGTGAAGAAGCTGGGCTGACCCTTCGAGGCACTCGGACTACGTCCTCGCTCCTCAGGGCGAACGGATAATATTGAATCCCATTTCGTCCGTTCGCCCTGAGGAGGGTCGAAGCCGGAGGCTGAGGCCCGTCTCGAAGGACCTCACCGTCCAATGGACGGAAGCTAACCGAGCGGCAGCCGCAGCTCGGCCGCCAACCCGCCCTCGCGGCGGTTGGCGAGCACCAGCCGGCCACCGTGCTGCTCGGCGATCGCGCGCGCGAGCGTAAGGCCGAGCCCGGCGCCGCCGGTGTCGCGGTTGCGGCTCGCCTCGCCGCGGGTGAACGTCTCGAGCATCGCCTCGATCCGGTCGGCCGGGATGCCGGGGCCGCGGTCGGTGACGCACAGCACCGCTTCGGACCCGGCGCGCTGCAGCGTGACCTCCGCGCCGCCGCCGTAGCGAACGGCATTCGAGATCAGGTTGCGCAAGCCCCGCTTGAGCCAGGTCACGTGGACCGGCGCGACGAGGCGCTGCGTGTCGCCGAGCGTCACCGGCTCGCCCATGTCCTCGAACTCCTCGACCACTGAGGCGGTGAGCGCGGAAAGTTCGGTGCGCTCTGGCGGCTCGCTCGCGCGGCCGACGCGGGCGAGCGAGAGAATGTCGTCGAGCGAGCGGACGATGTCTTCGATCGTGTCCGCCATCTTGGCGCGCTCGGCGTCGTCCTCGACCGATTCGATGCGCACCCGCAGCGCGGCGAGCGGGGTCTTGAGGTC
>JBQCFR010000273.1:0-4631 GCA_051958885.1 Tsuneonella sp. | reverse complement strand
TCTTCAACCAGTTTACCTGGGACGCGACCTTCATCGCGTGGGATCGCGCGCTATTCTTCGGCCACGACGCCTGGAAGGTGCTGCAGCCGGTGCTCGGCCATCCGCCGATCACCGCCTTTCTCGCTGTGCTGTACCATGTCTGGGTGCTGCTGATTTACGTCGGCACGCTGGTCATGCTGTTCTACCGCCCGATGGCGCCGGCGCGACGGCATTACCTGTTCGGCTTCTTCCTGATCTGGACCTTGATCGGCGGCTTCCTGGCAACGGTGTTCGCCTCGGTCGGCCCGTGCTTCATGGAGCCGATCAAGGGCGATCCGCACTTCGCCGCGCAGATGGCCTACTTGCGCGCGGCCAACGAGCAGGTGCCGGTGATGACGCTCCACGTGCAGGACCTGCTGCTGAGCTGGTATCACGCAGGCAACGGTGGGCTCGGCAGCGGGATCACCGCGATGCCGAGCATGCACGTGTCGATGGCGACGCTGTTCTGGCTTTCCGTTCGCCGCGCCTCACCGCGAGCAGGCAAGCTGTTCGGCGCGTTCGTGGCGGCGATCTGGATCGCTTCGGTGCACCTCGCCTACCACTACGCGGTCGACGGGCTGGTGGCGATGATCGCCACCTATGCGATCTGGCGCTTCGTCGACTGGGCGCTCGCGTGGTGGGACGCGGTGCTGCCGCGCCTGCTTCAGCCCGCCTTGCGGACGAATACCGTCCCCGCCGAGTAGCCCGCGCCGAAGCTGCAGATCAGGCCGGTGTCGCCGGTCGCCAGGTCCTCGTTGTGCTTGTGGAAGGCAATGATCGAGCCCGCGCTTGAGGTGTTGGCGTAGGTGTCGAGCACGGTCGGGCTCTCGTCTGCCGACGCCTCGTGACCGAGCACGCGCTGCGCAATCAACCGGTTCATCCCTTCGTTCGCCTGGTGCAGCCACAGGCGGCGCAGCGAGTGCGGATCGATGGCCAGCCGCTCCGCTTCGGCGACGATCATCGCCGCGACCATCGGCACGACCTCCTTGAACACCTTGCGACCTTCCTGGACGAACAGCTTGTCGGCGGCATCGCGGCTTTCGGGATGCGCGCGGTTGAGGAAGCCGAAGTTGTTGCGGATATTGTTCGAGAACACCGTCTTCAGCTTGGTGCCGACGATGTCCCAGTGCTCGTGCGGCGCGATCGCCGCGTCCTCCACCAGCACCGCGGTGGCCACGTCGCCGAAGATGAAGTGACTGTCGCGGTCGCGCCAGTTGAGGTGGCCGCTGGTGATTGCCGGGCTCACCACCAGCACCGAACGCGCGTTGCCGGAGCGGACGTAATCGGCGGCAGTCTGAATACCGAAGGTGGCCGAGGAGCACGCGACATTCATGTCGAAGCCGAAGCCGTCTATCCCGAGCGCCTGCTGGATCTCGATCGCCATCGCCGGATAGGGTCGCTGCATGTTCGAGGCGGCGCACAGGACCGCGTCGACCTGGCTCGCCTCGCGCCCAGCGCGCTCGAGCGCTTGCCGGGCGGCGGCGACGCCGATCTCCGCCATCGCCGACAGCTCGTCATTGGCCCGCTCGGGCAGACGCGGGCACATCGTCTCGGGATCGAGCACCGCCGCCTTGCTCATCACATGGCGCGCCTTGATGCCGCTCGCCTTCTCGATGAACTCGGTCGAGCTCGGCTGGAGCGGCTCCATCTCGCCCGCGGCAATTGCCTCCGCATGCGCGGCGTTGTGCCGCTCGACAAAAGCGTTGAAGCTCTCGACCAGCTCGGCGTTGGTGATCGTCTCGGGCGGGGTAAACAGGCCAGTGGCCGAGATTACCGGGCGGTGCGTCCAGTCCATCGCGGCGGATTAGGCGCGGCCAAGGCCAGCGGCAAGAGGTGGTGGACAGGGCTGGATTCGAACCAGCGTACGCTTGCACGGGCAGATTTACAGTCTGCTGCCTTTAACCACTCGGCCACCTGTCCACACAGGGCCCGCCGCATCCGAAGAATGGCCCCCGCAGGGGCCGGCCGGCCGAGAGAGGCGCCCCAATGGCGAAGCGCCGCTTGCCTGTCAATGGGCGGGCTGGCACAGGCCGCCGCCATGGCCAAGGGTGACAACAAGCGGGCGCTGCGCGGACGCGCGGGGCGGATGCAGGGCGGGCGCGGTTCGGGCCGCGCGGGCGCAGGAGCGGTGCGGCTGTGGGGCCGCCACGCGGTCGAGGCGGCGCTCAAGAACCCCGCGCGCCGGCACCGCAAGCTGTGGGCCACCCGCGAAGGCGTCGCCTCGCTCGACGGCGAGCTGCCGGCCGACTTCGCGGTCGAATGGGCGGATGCGCAGGACCTCGCGCGGCTGGTCGCTCGCGACGCGCCGCACCAGGGCCTCGTGCTCGAATGCGAGCCGCTTGAGGACATCTTCCTCGAAGACGTGCTCGGCGAAGCGCCGCTGGTCGTGCTCGACCAGGTGACCGATCCGCACAACGTCGGTGCTATCCTGCGTTCGGCGGC
This sequence comes from Tsuneonella sp., assembly GCA_051958885.1. Classification (GTDB taxonomy): domain Bacteria; phylum Pseudomonadota; class Alphaproteobacteria; order Sphingomonadales; family Sphingomonadaceae; genus Tsuneonella. The sequence continues at coordinate 2,171 of JBQCFR010000273.1, read as the reverse complement.
GGCGTTCGGAGCGGGCGCGATCGTGACCCAGGACCGCCATGCACCGCCCGAATCCGGCGTGGTCGCCAAGTCCGCCTCGGGCGCGCTCGAGGCGGTGCCGTGGGTCCGGGTCGTGAACCTCGCCCGCGCGCTCGAGGAGATGGCGGAGGCCGGTTACTGGCGGATCGGCCTCGCCGGCGAGGCCGAGGCGACGCACGCGGATGCCCTTCCCGCCGGGCCGGTCGCGCTCGTGCTCGGCGCGGAGGGCGAAGGGATGCGGCACAACATCGCGGGCCACTGCGACGCGCTGGCGCGGCTCCCGATCACCTCCGCGGTCGAGAGCCTCAACGTCTCGAACGCCGCCGCGATCGCGCTTTACGCGGTCGCCACCCGCACCGCCTGAAGGGTCAGTTCACGGAATCCTTGAGGCCCTTGCCGGCCTTGAACTTGGGCTGGTTGGAAGACTTGATCGCCATCGGCTCACCGGTGCGCGGATTGCGCCCCGTCGACGCCTTGCGCCGTGCCACCGAGAACGTCCCGAAACCGACCAGCCGCACCTCGTCGCCTTTCTTGAGCGCGCTGGTGATGGCATCGAACACGCCCTCGACGGCGCTCGCGGCATCGCTCTTCGAGAGGCCAGCAGTATCGGCCACCGAGCTGATCAGGTCGTTCTTGTTCATCGGTGAAGCTCCCCCTCACATTTTATAGCGTCGACAGGCGAGGAATCGCCTCGCGAATGGCGCGCGAGTTGAAAGGCTTTTGCCTCTCAAGTCAAAGCCAAATCGGCCCAACGTCGAGCCTTGGCCGCGATCTGTCCGATTCTGACCCGTGCTGGGCGAAATTCGGCAGCGGCGGCGGACTCAGTGAGCCGTCGCCCCCTCCCCCAGCGAGGGCGCAGGTGCCGGCTGACTGGCGAGATCGTCCGCCTCGCTCCACTCGATCGGTTCCAGCGGCGCGACCAGCGCGCGTTCGAGCACTTGGTCGACATGGCTAACCGGGATGATCTCGAGCTCTTGCTTGATGTTCGCCGGTATCTCGACAAGGTCCTTCACGTTCTCTTCTGGTATGAGCACCGTCTTGATCCCGCCGCGCAGCGCCGCGAGCAGCTTTTCCTTGAGCCCCCCGATGGCCAGCACGCGGCCGCGCAAGGTGACCTCTCCGGTCATCGCCACGTCGGCCCGCACCGCGACGCCCGACAGCGTCGAGACAATCGAGGTGACCATCCCCACGCCCGCGCTCGGGCCGTCCTTGGGCACCGCGCCTTCGGGCAAGTGGATATGGATGTTCTTGCGCTGGAAGAGGCTCGGGCGAATGCCGTAGGCGGTGCTGCGCGCCTTGACGAAGCTGAACGCCGCGGCGACGCTCTCGGTCATCACCTCCCCAAGCTTGCCGGTGGTCTTCACCTCGCCCTTGCCCGGCGTCGTGACGCTCTCGATCGTCAGCAACTCGCCGCCGACTTCGGTCCAGGCGAGCCCGGTGACCGCGCCGACCTGCGCCTCGTCCTCGCTCATCCCGTGCTTGAACTTGCGCACGCCGGCGAAGTCGCCGAGGTTGTCCGGCGTCACCGTCACGCTCTCGGCCTGCTTTTCAAGGATCTTGCGCAAGGACTTGCGGGCAAGCCGCGCGATCTCGCGCTCGAGCGTGCGGACGCCGGCTTCGCGCGTGTAGTAGCGGATGAGGTCGCGCAGGGCGTCCTCGGTCAGCGTGAACTCGCCGTCCTTCAGCCCGTGCGCCTCGATCTGCTTGGGGAGCAGGTGGCGCTGGGCGATCTCGACCTTCTCGTCCTCGGTGTACCCTTCGAGCCGGATGATCTCCATCCGGTCGAGCAGCGGCTGGGGCAGGTTGAGGCTGTTCGCGGTGGTCACAAACATGATGTCGCTGAGGTCGAGGTCGAGCTCGAGGTAGTGATCCTGGAACTTGGCGTTCTGCTCCGGATCGAGCACCTCGAGCAGCGCCGAGGCGACGGTCATCCGCAACTACCTCGACGTGCTGCTAGGGCTGCCTTGGGGCAAGAAGAGCAAGCTGAAGCGCGACATTGCCGAAGCGCAGGCGATCCTCGACGAGGATCATTATGCGCTGGAGAAGGTCAAGGACCGCATCGTCGAGTACCTCGCGGTGCAGGCGCGCACCAACAAGCTGAAGGGGCCGATCCTCTGCCTCGTCGGCCCTCCGGGCGTGGGCAAGACCAGCCT
>JBQCFR010000272.1:0-4342 GCA_051958885.1 Tsuneonella sp. | reverse complement strand
CGGGCCGGCTCATGTTGTAGAGCATCTCTCCGATCGACGGGCGCGGCTTGTCCGCTTCGGGCCGGACGAGCGCGATCAGGGCCCTGCGCGCTTCATCCTCCAGCGAGCGCCCGTTGCGCGCGGCGCGTTCGCGCAGATCCTGTTTGACGTCATCCGGCAGCTTCCGGATCGTAAGGCTCGCCATGCCGCGGTTCCTGTGATTGCAATGCAATCGATGTATTCAATGAAAGCATTCTGATCAATGCCCAAACGCACTGACATCTCCTCGATCCTCGTCATCGGTGCCGGGCCGATCGTTATCGGCCAGGCGTGCGAGTTCGACTATTCGGGCACGCAGGCCATCAAGGCGTTGAAGGAGGAGGGGTACCGGGTGGTCCTGGTCAACTCCAACCCGGCGACCATCATGACCGATCCCGAGTTCGCCGACGCGACTTATGTCGAACCGATTGTGCCCGAAGTTGTGGCCAGGATCATCGAGAAGGAGCGGCCCGACGCGCTGCTGCCGACGATGGGCGGGCAGACCGCGCTGAACTGCGCGCTGGCGCTCTACAACGACGGCACGCTGGACAAGTTCGGCGTGCAGATGATCGGCGCCGATGCCGACGCGATCGACAAGGCCGAGAACCGCCAGCGCTTCCGCGAGGCGATGGACAAGATCGGGCTGGAAAGCGCGCGCAGCGGCGTCGCCAACACCGTCGACCAGGCGTTCGAGGTGCTCGAGCGGACGGGCTTGCCGGCGATCATCCGCCCGAGCTTCACCCTCGGCGGCACCGGCGGCGGGATCGCCTACAACAAGGCCGAGTTCGAGCGCATCGTGCGCGAGGGGCTCGACGCCAGTCCGACGACCGAAGTGCTGATCGAGGAATCGCTGCTCGGGTGGAAGGAATACGAGATGGAGGTCGTGCGCGATCGGCACGACAACGCCATCATCATCTGCGCGATCGAGAACGTCGATCCGATGGGCGTCCACACCGGCGATTCGATTACCGTCGCCCCGGCGCTGACGCTGACCGACAAGGAATACCAGATCATGCGCAGCGCGAGCATCGCCTGCTTGCGCGAGATCGGCGTCGAGACCGGCGGTTCGAACGTCCAGTTCGCGGTCGATCCCAAGTCCGGCCGCCTGATCGTCATCGAGATGAACCCGCGCGTCTCGCGCTCCTCCGCGCTCGCGTCGAAGGCGACCGGGTTTCCAATCGCGCGCGTCGCGGCCAAGCTTGCCGTCGGCTACACGCTCGACGAGATCACCAACGAGATCACCGGCGCGACCCCCGCCAGCTTCGAGCCGACGATCGACTACGTCGTTACCAAGATCCCGCGCTTCGCATTCGAGAAGTTCAAGGGCGCCAAGACCGAGCTGTCGACCGCGATGAAGTCGGTCGGCGAGGTCATGGCGATCGGCCGCAACTTCCAGGAAAGCGTGCAGAAGGCGCTGCGCGGGCTCGAGACCGGTCTCGACGGGTTCAACCGCATGGTCGAGCTCGAAGGCGCGGGCAGCGACGTGATCAGCGCCGCGCTCAGCCGCCGTACGCCCGATCGGCTGCTCTACGTCGCGCAGGCGCTGCGCGAGGGCATGAGCGTCGGCGAGATCCAGGCGCTCACCGGCTACGACCCCTGGTTCCTGCGCCAGATCGAGGAGATCATCGCCTGCGAGCGGGTCGTGCAGGACCGCGGACTGCCGAGCGATGCGGCGCAGCTGCGCCGGCTGAAGGCGATGGGCTTCTCGGACAAGCGGCTCGCCACCCTGGCGGTGCGCTCGGTCGGCGTCGCCGGCGGGCTCGGCGAGACGCAGGCGCGTCGCAGCGGGCTGCTCCACGACGCCTTGCGGGCGATGGCCGGCGCGACGAGCGAAGAGGAAGTGCGCGCGCTGCGCCGCAAGCTCGGCGTGCACCCGGTTTACAAGCGCATCGACAGTTGCGCAGCCGAGTTCGAGGCGGTCACGCCGTACATGTACTCGACGTACGAGGCGCCGACATTTGGCGAGCCCGAGAACGAGGCGTGGCCGAGCGACCGCCGCAAGATCGTCATCCTCGGCGGCGGCCCGAACCGCATCGGACAGGGCATCGAGTTCGATTATTGCTGCGTCCACGCCTGCTTCGCGCTCGCCGAGGCCGGCTACGAGACGATCATGGTCAACTGCAACCCGGAGACGGTGAGCACCGACTACGACACCTCCGACCGGCTCTATTTCGAGCCGCTGACCGCCGAGGACGTGCTCGAGATCCTGCGTGTCGAGCAGCAGAGCGGCGAGCTCGTCGGCGTGATCGTCCAGTTCGGCGGACAGACCCCGCTCAAGCTGGCGCAGGCGCTCGAGGACGAGGGCATCCCCATCCTCGGCACCTCGCCCGACGCGATCGACCTTGCCGAGGATCGCGAGCGGTTCGCGCGGCTGGTGACCCAGCTCGGTCTCAGGCAGCCGCTCAACGGGATCGCCAAGAGCCGCAACGAGGCCGCCGCGGTGGCCGCGCGGATCGGCTATCCGGTGCTGCTGCGCCCGAGCTACGTGCTCGGCGGGCGGGCGATGGAGATCGTCGATTCCGAAGCGCAGCTCGACGATTACATCAACACCGCGGTGACCGTGTCGGGCGACAGCCCGGTGCTGGTCGACCAGTACTTGCGCGACGCGATCGAGTGCGACGTCGATGCCCTGTGCGACGGGACCGAAGTGCGCGTGGCGGGGGTCATGCAGCACATCGAGGAAGCCGGGGTTCACTCGGGCGACAGCGCCTGCACGCTGCCGCCGTACTCGCTGCCGGGCGAGATCGTCGCCGAAATGGAGCGCCAGGCGGAGGCGTTGGCGCGGGCGCTCGGCGTGGTCGGGCTGATGAACGTGCAGTTCGCGGTGCAAGGCGGCGAAGTGTACCTGATCGAGGTGAACCCGCGCGCCAGCCGCACGGTGCCGTTCGTCGCCAAGGCGATCGGGCAGCCGGTGGCGAAGATCGCCGCTCGGGTGATGGCCGGCGAGAAGCTGGCGGACTTCCCCCCATTCCGCCGCGATCTCGCCTATATGGCGGTCAAGGAAGCGGTGTTCCCGTTCGCCCGCTTCCCCGGATCGGACCCGGTGCTCACGCCCGAGATGAAGTCGACCGGGGAGGTCATGGGCATCGACCGCGACTTTCCCACGGCGTTCCTGAAGTCGCAGCTCGGCTCGGGCATGACGCTGCCCGATCGGGGCACGCTGTTCGTCTCGGTGAAGGACGGCGACAAGGCGATAATCGTGCCCGCCGTGCGCCAGCTCATCGAGCACGGCTTCAAGGCCGTCGCGACCGGCGGCACGCAGGCCTATCTCGCCGAGCTGGGCCTGCCGGTGGAGCCAGTCAACAAGGTGGCGCAAGGGCAGCCGCACATCGTCGACCGCATCATCGACCGGGAGATTGCGCTGATCTTCAACACCACCGAAGGCTGGCAGTCGCTGCTCGATTCAAAATCGATCCGTGCCTCGGCGCTGCAAACGAAGGTGCCGTACTACACCACTGCGGCCGCCAGCATCGCGGCCGCACGGGCGATAACCTCGGTTAGGTCGAGCCAGCTTGAAGTGCGCCCGTTGCAAGACTACTATAGCTGAAACACTCAGACGCTTCCCCGACATCTTTTTTCCGGATTTGACGCCGTTTCAACAAGGAGCGGTCCGGCAAGGTTGTCGCGAAGCCTAAAGGATTATGGGATGGCCACGATGGAAAAGGTGCCGATGCTCGCCGAAGGGTACGAGCAGCTCACTGCGGACCTCAAGCAGCTGCGCGCCGAACGGCCGAAGATCGTCGATGCGATCGAGGAAGCGCGCGCGCATGGCGATCTGTCGGAAAACGCCGAGTATCACGCGGCGAAGGAGCGGCAGGGCCAGATCGAGGCGCAGATCGCCGATATCGAGGACCGTGTCAGCCGCGCCCAGATCATCGATCCCGCAACGCTGTCGGGCGACCGCATCGTGTTCGGCGCGACCGTTACGCTGCTCGACGACGACGACAAGCCGGTGAAGTACCAGATCGTCGGCCAGACCGAGGCGGACGCCAAGAAGGGCCGGATCAGCTACAATTCGCCGCTCGGCCGCGCGCTGATCACCAAGAAAGTCGGCGACGAGATCGAGGTCACCGTTCCCTCGGGCGACAAGTTCTACCTCGTCGAGAAGATCGAGTTCATCTAGGCGCTGGCGCTTCAGTGGGCACGCGGGAGACGCGATGATGGCGGTACCAGCACGTGCGATTGCCGAACGGCGCGTCGCCGAACACTTCCTGCGCGAAAACGCGGTGCGCCCGGACAGCGCAATCTACTACGAGCCGGGCCGCCTCGTTCGTGCGCGTGCTTTTGCGCGGCTGAAGGACCTGGGCGTGCTGCGGGCCGGGCA
>JBQCFR010000271.1:0-2289 GCA_051958885.1 Tsuneonella sp. | reverse complement strand
GTCTGCGCGAGCCGCATCGTGTGGCTGGCGGAGAAGCCGAGCTTGCGCGCCGCCTCCTGCTGCAGTGTCGAGGTCGTGAACGGCGGCGCGGGGTTGAGCTTGAGCGGCTTGGTCTCGACTTCCTCGACGGTGAAGCGCGCGTCCTCCACCGCCTTCTTGGCCGCGAGCGCCATGCCCTGCTCGCCGATCGAAAGCCGCTCGAGCTTCTTGCCGTCGTAGGTCACGAGCCGCGCGTCGAACGCAGTACCGTCATGCTGCAGGTGGGCAACGACGCTCCAGTATTCCTGCGCAACGAACGCCTCGATCTCCCGCTCGCGCTCGACAATCAGCCGCAGCGCCACCGACTGCACGCGCCCCGCGCTCTTCGCACCGGGAAGCCGCCGCCAGAGCACCGGCGACAGCGTGAAGCCGTAGAGATAGTCGAGCGCGCGGCGCGCGAGGTAGGCGTCGATCAGCGGCTGGTCGAGATCGCGGGGCTTCGCCATCGCCTCGGTCACCGCCTGCTTGGTGATCGCGTTGAAGGTCACCCGCTCGACGTCCTTGGGGAGCGCCTTCCTCTTCGCAAGCAGGTCGCGCACGTGCCAGCTAATCGCCTCGCCTTCGCGGTCGGGGTCGGTGGCGAGGATCAGGCGGTCGGCCTTCTTGGCGAGGTCGGCGATGTCCTTCACCCGCCCCTGCTTGTCGCGGTAAACCTCCCAGTCCATCGCGAAGCCCTCGTCGGGCCGCACGCTGCCGTCCTTGGGCGGCAGGTCGCGGACGTGGCCGTAGGAGGCGAGGACTTTGTAGTCCTTGCCCAGGTACTTCTCGATGGTTTTCGCCTTGGCCGGCGATTCGACGATGACAAGCTGCATGTGAGTGGCGGTGTGTCCCTACGCGTATACGTGTACGCGAGGGTGGTGCGGCTCGCCGCCGTTCGTCAAGCGGCGGCGCGCACCGTTCTGCGCCAGGCGACGAAGAACAGCACCGCGAGCGCCAGGTCGATCGCGCCGAACACGCCGCTCACCGGGTCGGCCTGGCCGCGCAGCGCGAATGCGACCGCCGGCACGCCGAAGCAGATTTTCTCGCACAGGGGGACCGGCATGCTCGGGGCGCAGCGGACTGGATCGCGGGCGATGACCAGGAACACGCCCTGGAACACCAGCGCGGTACCCACGAAGCCGAGATGCGTCAGGTGCCACGGCTCGGGCACCGGCTGCAGATAGGACCAGGCCAGCACGACGATCCCGTAGATCGCCGCCCAGCGGTAGGCGCGGCTCGCAAAGCGAATGTCAGGCGGCAAGGCTCACTCTCCCTCCGGCGTGGCGCACGAGCCTCCCTGCGATCTCCAGTTCGAGCAGGGCAAGCTGGATCGAGGCGCCGCTGGCGCCCGACTGGCGGATGAGCTCGTCGACCGGCACCGGCGCGGTGGTCAGCAGCTCGCCGATCTCGGCCGGCTCCTCGTCCGCGAAATCGTCCTCGAGCGGGACGTAGGCTGGCTGCGCCTCGCGGAAGGAGGAGCGCGGCGTGCCGTCGAAGCCGGAGAGCAGTTCGGCCACGTCGTCGGGCGACTGGACGAGAATCGCGCCGTCGCGGATGAGCTGGTTGCACCCCTGGCTGCGCGCGTCGAGCGGGCTGCCCGGCACTGCCATGACCTCACGTCCGGCCTCGGCCGCGAGCCGGGCGGTGATCAGGCTGCCCGACTTGGGCGCAGCCTCTACGACCAGCGTGCCCAGCGCCAGCCCGGCGATGATGCGGTTGCGGCTCGGGAAGTGGCTGCCGCGCGGCTCGGTGCCCGGCGGCTGCTCGGCGATCAGCAGACCGCGCTCGGCGATCTCGTCCTGCAGCTCGGCATGCTGCGGCGGGTAGGCGACGTCGATCCCGCTTGCGATCACGCCGATGGTGGCCGGCAGCGCGCCCCGATGCGCCGCGCCGTCGATCCCGCGCGCGAGGCCCGAGACGACGGTGAACCCTGCGTCGGCGAGCGCAGCGGCAAAGTCACGCGCCAGCTTGACCGCGGCGGCCGAGGCGTTGCGCGCGCCGACCATTGCGACGCAAGGCGTGGCCACCAGCGACAGGTCACCGCGCCAGGTGAGGATCGGCGGCGCACTCTCGAGTTCGCCGAGCAGCGCGGGATAGTCGGGTTGATCGTGGAACAGGTACTTCGCGCCGGCTTCGCGGACCGCGGCCACTTCGCGCTCGATCGCCTCACGCGGCGCGGCGCGGTAGGCGCGGCCACCGCGTGCGGCGAGATCGGGCAGCGCCTCGAGCGCGGCTTGCGCGTCGCCGAACCGCGCGATGAGCTGGCGGTAG
>JBQCFR010000270.1:0-5006 GCA_051958885.1 Tsuneonella sp. | reverse complement strand
GGCGCTCACCCTCGCCATGCTGTTCGCCGAGCAGCCCGAGCGCTGGGCCGGCTGGCGGGTGGAGATCGTCGGCACCGACATTTCCAGCCGCGCAATCGAGGCGGCGCGCGGCGGGCACTACACGCAGTTCGAAATCCAGCGCGGGCTGGGGGTGGCGCAGATGCTCGCCTGGTTCGAGGAGACTCCGCGCGGGTGGCGGGCACGGCCCGATCTCGCCAGCTGGCTTCGCTTCGAGCAGCGCAACCTGCTCGAAGCGCCGCCGCGCCCGGGCGAGTTCGATCTCATCCTGTGCCGCAACGTGCTGCTCTACTTCGACCGGGCCACCCGCGCGCGCGCGTTCGGCCGGCTGGCGGAGGGGCTCGCGGCGGACGGCTGGATGATGCTCGGCGCGGGCGAAACCGTGGTCGGCCAGACCGAGCTGCTGACCCCGGTCGGCTCGCTGTCCGGGCTCTATCGGCACGCGGCGTTCCTGCGCGGCGGCCGGCGGGCCGCAGGGTAAACATGCGCTTTACGGTTCCTTAGCCAATCCCCGCTACCGCAAGCGAGGGTACGGCGAATGCCGACTGGGGGGCCGCATTGACCGACATTCCTGCAGGAGAGGCTCGCTTGACGCCGCGGACGGTGGTGATGACCCCGCTCGCGGTGCTGTCGGGGATCTTCGCCGGGTTCGCGGCGCTGCTGTTCGTCGGCTTCGCGCATCCCAGCGCGGCAGTGCTTTCGCTCCTCGTCGGTACGCTGGTCGTCTATCTGACCGCGGTATTCGTGCTCGGCCGCATGGGTCTGTCGCACATGTCGCGCCTCGAGGACCTCGGCCGTACCGATAGCCTCAGCCTGCTGCCCAACCGCCGCGCGCTGCACGAGGACGTCCGGCGCTTCTGCGCGCCGGGCGAGGAGCTAGCGGTCGCGCTGATCGACCTCGACGGGTTCAAGGCGGTCAACGACCACTATGGCCACAATGTCGGCGACCAGCTCATCCGCGAAGCGGCCGACATCCTGCGCGACGTCTGCCGCAAGGAAGCGCGCTGCTACCGCCTGGGCGGCGACGAGTTCGCGATCAGCATGATGGGTCCGCGCGCCGGGACGATCTTGGAAGGGCTGAGCCGCCGCGTCGTCGAGCGGTTCGGGCACCCGATTGCGATCGAGGATCGCCGGATCGCGGTCGGCGCGAGCGTCGGGCTTTCGCGGAGCGACGGGCGCGACCACCTCACCAGTTCCGAGCTGCTGCGCCGCGCCGACGTGGCGATGTACGCCTCCAAGCGCGGCGGCAAGATGCGCTGCACATGGTTTCGCGCCGAATTCGATCGCGACCGCGAATCGCAGCGCGAGCTCGACGAGGAACTTCGTCACGCGCTCGCCGAGGGCCAGTTCCGGGTGTTCTATCAGCCGCTCGTCGACGCGCGCAGCCACCACGTCGTCGCAGTCGAATCGCTCATCCGCTGGGAACGGCCCGACGGCAAAGTGCTCGGGCCCGACGTGTTCATTCCGGTGGCCGAGGAATCGGGGCTTATCAATGCCATCGGCCTTTGGGTACTGCGCCGCGCGTGCAGCGATGAGCTGCCCTGGGATGGCATCAAGCTGTCGGTCAACATCTCCGCCGCGCAGCTGCGCAATCCAGAGTTTCCGATTCAGCTCGGCCAGATCCTGGAAGAGACAGGGTTTCCCGCCGAGCGGCTCGAGCTCGAGATCACCGAAACCTGCCTCGTGCTCGATCCGCAGATCGCCGAGCGCAGCCTCAACCTGATCCGCGCCTTCGGGGTCAACGTGGTGCTCGACGATTTCGGCACCGGCTATGCCTCGATCGGGTTCCTGCGCCAGTTCCGCTTCGAGAAGCTCAAGCTTGACCGCAGCCTGGTGACGCAGGCGGGAGAGGACGACGGCAGCCGGGCGATGATGCTGTCCAGCATCACCGTCGCCCGCGCGATGAAGATGGACGTGACCGCCGAGGGGGTCGAGACCCAGGCGCAGGCCGACCTCGTCCGGGCCGCCGGCTGCGACCAGATCCAGGGCTGGCTCTACTTCAAGGCCATGCCGGCCGAGGAGATCGGCCAACACCTTTCACCCGCAGACACAAAGCAGACAACGCAAGGACCGAGGGCAGCATGAACGCCATGACCCAGATCGAGGCGCCGGATCTCCATAGCGAGATCGCCAGCGTCCAGCTTTCCGCAAACGACTATGCCGCCGCGGACGCGCCGGAGAGCCGCATCCGGCGCTGGTTCAACGGCCTCACATTCGACGCCAAGCTCAAGGTTCTCGCCGGCGTTCCGCTGGCGGGACTGGCCGTGTTCGCGCTCGTCGCGATCGCGGTGCTGGCTGGCAGCAAGGCTCCATGGGCGACCACCGCGATGTGGTTCATCGGCGGCTCTTGCGCGGTGATCGCGGGAACGGTCCTGCTCGCGCTGCAGCGGACGCTTCACGACACCGTGCGGCCGCTGCGGGGGCTCACGTCGGACATGGTCCGGCTGAGCTCCGGCGACCGCGAGTTCCGGCTCGGCCACCTCGATCGCCGGGACGAAGTCGGCGACCTGGCGCGCGCCTTCCAGGTGTTCGTGAAGTCGGGCCACAAGCTCGACGAGATGTTCGCCCAGCGGGCCAAGCAGCGCGAGGACCAGAAGCGGCTGCTGCTGCAGATGGCGGCGAGCTTCGAACGCGAAGTCGGCGACATCGTCAGCGGTGTCGCTTCGGCTGCCTCCCAGCTTCAGGGCACCGCCAGTTCGATGGCCGCCGCCGCCGAGCAATCCGCAACGCAGGTGGACCAGGTCTCGATGGCGATGGAGGAAGCCTCCTCGGGCGTGACCGCGGCGGCCGCGGCGAGCGACGAGTTCGCGATGTCGATCGGCGAAATCAGCCGCCAGGCGGCGCAATCGGCGGAACTGGCGCGCAAGGCGACCGACGCCACCGAAGAGGCCGACACGACGATTTCGACGCTGTCGAAATCCGCCGAGCAGGTCGGCGAGATCGTCCAGCTTATCCAGTCGATCGCCCAGCGCACCAACCTGCTCGCGCTCAACGCCTCGATCGAGGCGGCGCGCGGCGGCGAGGCGGGGCGCGGCTTCGCGGTGGTCGCCAGCGAGGTCAAGGAGCTCGCCAGCCAGACCAGCAAGGCGACCGAGGAAGTTGCCCAGCAGATCCGGGCGATGCAGGATTCCACTCACGCCAGCGTCTCGGCGCTGCGCTCGATCGGCGGACAGGTCCAGCAGCTCGAGGCGACCGCGGTGTCGATCGCCTCGGCGGTGGACCAGCAATCGGTCGCGGGTCAGGAACTTGCTCGCAACATCGATCTCGCCGCACGCGGCACGGGCGAGGTTTCGGCCAATGTCGCCCAAGTGCGGGAGACCGCGGTGTCGACGGGCAACGCCGCGAGCGACGTGCTCAGTTCGGCCACCGAACTCGAGCGTCAGGCGGCGACGTTGCGCAGCCAGGTCGACGGGCTGCTGCGCCAGGTGCGCGCGGGCTAGCCGGAGAACCGGCTCCCGCGGAAACCAATTGCCCTGCCACGAGTCGAATCCCCCGAAGCAAGGGGATTTGCGATGGCGGCACGCGCGTATTGGCAAGGACAGATCAGGCTCGCGCTCGTGTCGATCCCGGTGGAGGTCTATTCCGCCACCAAGTCTGGCGCCTCGATCTCGTTTCACCAGATCCACGAACCCAGCGGCAAGCGGATCAACTACGAAAAGGTCGTGCCCGGAATTGGCCCTGTCGACCGCGACGAGATCGTCAAGGGCTACGAAGTCTCCAAGGGCAACTACGTCCTGCTCGACGAGGACGAGATCGAAGCGGTCAAGATCGAGAGCAAGAAGACGCTCGAGCTGGTCCAGTTCGTCGATGCCGGCGAGATCGATGTCTTCTATTTCGAGAAGCCCTATTACGTCGTCCCCGCCGACGAGCTGGCCGAGGAGGCGTTCGTCGTCCTGCGCGAGGCGCTGCGGCAGGCGAGCAAGGTGGCGATCGGCCAGCTCGCGCTGCGCGGGCGCGAGTACCTCGTGAGCCTCAAGCCATGCGGCAAGGGCATCGTCATGGAAACGCTCCGGTATGAGGACGAGGTCCGCAAGGCGCAGAGCTATTTCAAGGACATCCCCGACGCGAAGCCCGCCAAGGAAATGCTCGAACTCGCCAACGCGTTGATCGACCAGAAGACAGCACCCTTCGATGCGGGCGAATTCCACGACCGCTATGTCGAGGCGCTCCACGGGCTGATCGACAAGAAGGTCAAGGCCAAGGGCAAGAAGATCCTCGAGGACGTCGAGGAACCCGGCGCCAAGACCGGCTCGAACGTTATCGACCTGATGGCCGCGCTCAAGAAGTCGGTCGGCGGATCGGAGCAACCCGCGGCGAAGAAGGCCCCCGCGAAGAAGCCTGCCGACAGGAAGCCGGCGGCCAGCAAAGGCGCGCCGGCCAAAGCGCGGAAGCGCGCCTGATGGAGCTCAGCCCGCGCCCCTGCTCCCCTGACGAGGACGCCACCCCGTGAGCCGTTCCGATCCGCTCGCCGAATACAACAAGAAGCGCGACTTCAAGAAGACCGCCGAACCGGCCGGCAAGCGCGCTAGCTCCGCAGGCGGCAACCGTTTCATCGTCCAGAAGCACGACGCGACGCGGCTGCACTGGGACTTTCGCATCGAGGCCGACGGTGTGCTCAAGAGCTGGGCGGTGACCAAGGGCCCCTCGCCCGATCCCGACATCAAGCGGCTGGCGGTGCGCACGGAGGACCACCCGATGTCCTATGCCGAGTTCGAGGGGACGATTCCCAAGGGCGAATACGGCGGCGGCACCGTGATGCTGTGGGACAAAGGAACCTGGGCTCCGGTCGAGGGCAAGTCGTGGAAGGACATCGACAAGGGCCACCTCCACTTCACGCTCGACGGCGAGCGAATGAAGGGCGAGTGGCTGCTGATCCGGCTCAAGAAAAAGCCGGGCGAGAAGCGCGAGAACTGGCTGCTGCGCAAGCTCGACGACCAGTACGCGCAGCCCGGCGACGTGCTCGTCGAGCAGGGGCTGACGAGCGTGCT
>JBQCFR010000269.1:0-2046 GCA_051958885.1 Tsuneonella sp. | reverse complement strand
GGGCTCCACCCCGGTAAATGCGGCTAACATCTCCACGCAGGATGCGCCGGCGCGGCAGGAGCAGCTCACCGCCTACGAGGTCGGCACCAAGTTGAGCCTCGCCGACCGCCGCTTCAACGTGAACGCGGCGGCGTTCTACTACGACTACAAGGACAAGCAGCTCGCGGTCTATTTTCAGGACCCGATCTACACCACGCTGCTGCGGCTCGACAACGTGCCCAAGTCGCGCGCTTACGGGCTCGATGGCGATGTGGCGTGGCGCGCGACCGACCAGCTCACGATTGCGCTCGCGGCGACCTGGCTCAAGACGGAGATCCGCGGGTACACCGGATTCGACGCGGCCGGCATGGTCAAGAGCTACGACGGGTTCGGCTTCCCCAACAGCCCCAAGTTCTCCGGCTCCGCGACGGTGACATACGACACCCCGATCACCCGCTCGCTCGGCGTGCGTGCGATCGCCAACGGGCGCTACCAGTCGACCAGCTACATCGATATCGAGCGCAGCGACACGCTGGCTATCAAGGCTTATGGCTTGCTCAACGCCAGCCTTGCGCTCTACGATCTCGGCGGCAGATGGGAGGCCTCGCTATGGGGACGCAACATTACCGACGAGTACTACTGGGTAGCGGCGGCGACCAACGCCAACACGGCGGTGCGCTTCCCCGGCCGCAGCGCGAGCTACGGCGCAACGCTCAAGTTCAACTTCTGAGCCGATGACCACCGCCGCCCCGCCGCCGTTCAAGCCGCTGCCGCAGAAGCCGGCCGACGCCTCGCTCGAAGCGCGCGCCGATGGCAGCTTCGTGATCCGTTCGAACCACCCGCCGGGCGACGTGCCGGGCACGATGGTCGAGATCTTCCGCGAACGCGCGGGCGAGGTGCCGGGGCGCGACATGGTGCTCGAGCGCGAGCCGGGGCATGGCCCCTGGCGCGGGGTGACCTATGGCGAGGCGCGCGCGGCGGCGGATTCGATCGGCCAGTGGCTGCTCGACCGGGGACTCGGCGCCGGCGACACGGTGATGGTGATCTCGGGCAACTCGGTCGAGCACGCGCTGCTGATGCTCGGCTGCTATACCACCGGCATCGCCATCGCGCCGGTCAGCGCGGCCTACAGCCTGATGTTGCAGGACCACGCCAAGCTGCTCCACTGCGCGTCGGTGCTGCGCCCCAAGGTGCTGTTCGCGCGCGAGGGCGGGCAGCACGCCGCGGCGATCGCGCGGCTGCGCGAAGCCTGGCCGGAGCTGATCGTCGTCAGCTCGGACGGCGCGCCCGCGGGCGGGGTGGACTTCGCCAAGCTGCTGATGACGCGGCCCGGACCAGAGCTCGAGCAGGCCGCGGCCGCGGTGACCCCGCAGACGGTCGCCAAATACCTGTTCACCTCGGGCTCGACGGGCATGCCCAAGTGCGTGCCGCAGACTAACCGGATGATCACCGCGGTGATCGCGGGCGGCGAAGGGCTCGCTGACAAGCCGCGCAGCGAGCGCGTGGTGCCGCGCCTGCTCGAATGGATGCCGTGGAGCCACATTAGCGGCGGCAACATCTTCTTCAACGGCACGATCTGGGCCGGCGGCACGATGTTCCTCGACGAAGGACGGCCGGTGCCGGGCCTGTTCGAAACCACGATCAAGAACATCTCCGACGTACGCCCCACCGGCTTCGGCTCCGCTCCGATCGCCTTCGCGATGCTCGCCGACGCGATGGAGAAGGACGAAAACCTTCGCGCGGCGTTCTTCGCCAATCTTCAGTCGATGGGCTACGGCGGAGCGACGCTGCCCGACGATCTCTACAGCCGCCTGCAGGCGCTCGCGGTGGCCGAGACCGGGCAGCGCATGGCGATCACCACGATGTACGGAGCCACCGAGACGCAGGGCGTGACGATGGTCCACTGGGTAGTCGACCGCGTCGGGCTGATCGGGCTGCCGATGCCGGGAATCGAGCTCAAGCTGGCGCCCTGCGGCGGCAAGCTTGAGGTGCGCGTACGCGGGGGGAGCGTGACCGAGGGGTATCTCGCCAGCGACAAGCCGCGCAGCGAGGTGTTCGACGAGGAAG
>JBQCFR010000268.1:0-2849 GCA_051958885.1 Tsuneonella sp. | reverse complement strand
CAGCGTCGCCTTCGTGCCGATGTACACCCGGCGGCTGCACGGCGAGGACGGCGAGACGGCCGCCGACAGGTTCGCCGGCGACGTGCTATCGGTGTTCGTGTGGGTCCTGCTGGCCTTCTCCGCGCTGTGCATGATTGCCATGCCGGGGATCGTCTGGCTGCTGGCGCGCGATTATGCCGCGGTTCCGGGCAAGTTCGAGCTGTCGGTGATGCTGAGCCGGATGACCTTCCCGTACCTGGGGCTGGTCAGCCTGGTGGCGATGCTGTCGGGCGTGCTCAACGCGCGCAGCCGCTTCGCCCCGGGAGCGTTCGCGCCGGTGTTCCTCAATCTCGTCATGATCGGGGGCATCGTCACCGGCTGGTACTTGCGCGGCAGCCACGGCGATGACCGCGTGGTCGCGTTGGCGCTGGCGATCTCGCTCGCGCTGTCGGGCGTGGTGCAGCTTGCCTACATGTGGTGGGCGAGCCGGCGCGCGGGGGTGCACCTGCGGATCACCGCGCCGCGCTTCACGCCCGAGGTCAAGCGCCTGGGGATGCTGATCCTGCCGGCGACCTTTGGGGCGGGCATCTACCAGATCAGCCAGCTCGTCGACACGTTCTTCGCGACCAGCCTTCCGCAGGGCTCGCTGACGCTGCTCAAGATGGCCGACCGGCTGAACCAGATGCCGCTCGGCATTTTCGGCATCGCGCTCGGCACGGCGATCCTGCCGATGCTCGCGCGGCACATCCAGTCGGGCGACAAGCGCGAGGCGCAGCGGCTGCAGGCGAACGCGGTCGAAGTCGGCACGCTGCTCACCCTGCCCGCCGCCGCCGCGCTGGCGATCTGCGCCCCGGCGTTCGTCACGGCGTTCTTCGTCGGCGGCAAGATGACGCCCGAGAAGGGCGCGATCATGTCCGATATCGTCGTCGCGCTGGTCTGCGGGCTGCCGGCTTACGTGCTGGTCAAGGTGTTCCAGCCGGCGTTCTTCAGCCGCGAGGACACCCGCACGCCGGTGTTCGTCGCCGCCGGCGCGCTGGCGGTGAACATCGCGCTCAATTTCTATGTGGTGCCGCGCTACGGGATCGTCGGCCTCGCCGCCGCCACCGCGTTCACCGCGACGCTCAACGTGCTGACGCTCTACACGCTGCTGCAGATGCGCGGGTGGTTCCACCTCACCGGCAAGCTCGCGGGGCGCATCGGCCGGCAGCTCGTCGCCACCGCGGCGATGAGCGCGCTGCTGCTGTGGCTCACCCCGGCGCTGGCGAGCCATTACGCGGGGAACGCGTTCGAGCGCGTGTGGTCGCTGCTGGTGCTGGTGATCGGCGGCGGCGCGGTGTTCTTCGCGGTAGCCTTTGCCGTCGGCGCGATCGACAAGGACCTGATCGCGCAGCTGCGCCGCAAGCGGCCGGCGAAACCGGTCGATCTTGCCGAATGAAGCGGGTGTGCTAAGCGCCGCGAGCATGACCAAGTTGACCGGCCTCTCAGTCAGAGCGCCGCGCCGGACCCCCGCGCGCGGCCGGGCGGCCTGGCGATGGCTTCGTTCGTCCTGAACGCCTCTCGGCGCGTCTGGCGCGCCGCTTTCATCGCTACGTCATTCTGAAAGGACCGCTACATGCGCGTCGTCTCCGGCATTCAGCCCACCGGCAATCTTCACCTCGGCAACTATCTCGGCGCCATCCGCAACTGGGTCCGCATGCAGGACGAGATGGCGGGAGGCAGCCAATGTCTCTTCTTCCTCGCCGATCTCCACGCGATCAGCCAGCCGCACGAGCCTGCGGGGCTCACCGCCGCCACGCTGGAGATGACGGCGGCGCTGGTCGCCTGCGGAATCGACCCGGCCCGCTCGGTGCTGTTCAACCAGGCGCAGGTGCCCGCCCACGCCGAGCTCCAATGGCTGCTGAGCGGCACCGCCCGGATGGGCTGGCTGAACCGCATGACTCAGTGGAAGGACAAGGCCGGCAAGAACCGCGAAGGGCAGTCGGTCGCGCTGTTCACCTACCCGGTGCTGCAGGCCGCCGACGTGCTGCTGTACCAGGCGACTCACGTGCCGGTGGGCGAGGACCAGAAGCAGCATCTGGAGCTCGCCCGCGACATCGCGCAGAAGTTCAACAACGACTTCGCGACCGAGGAGCAGCCGGTGTTCACCCTGCCCGAGGCGATCGTGCCGCCCGAGGCCGCGCGGATCATGTCCTTGCGCGACGGCAGTGCGAAGATGAGCAAGTCCGACCCGTCCGACATGAGCCGGATCAACCTGACCGACGATGCCGACGAGATGATGCGCAAGGTCAAGAAGGCCAAGACCGATCCCGAGCCCCTGCCGAGCGAGAAGGCCGGGCTCAAGGGGCGGCCCGAAGCGCTCAACCTGGTGGCGATCTACGCGGCGCTGGCGGGCGAAAGCATCGAACAGGTGCTCGCGCAGTACGGCGGCGAAGGCTTCGGCCGGTTCAAGCCCGCGCTCGGCGAGCTGCTGGTGGAGACGCTGTCGCCGATCACCGCGCGCTTCCGCGAGCTGCGCGAAGACCGCGAATCGCTCGACGCTATCCTCGCGCGCGGGGCGGCGCGCGCCCGCGAGATCGGCAGTCCCACGCTCGACGCCGCGTACGCGGCGCTCGGGCTCGTGCGAGGCCCGTGAGTCTGCCTAAGAGCCAGAGATGGCATAACTTTTGCTAACCTCGCCGTTCAAACTCGGTTCACCGCGCGTGCTTTACATCCTGCCGCACAAGTGACAGCGTGCGTGCCAGGCGAAGACGTCATGGGGGGCAGTGCGGCTGAACCGGTTTGCTTTCGAAAAGGGCATCGCAATGAATTCCATGACCGATTGGGGTCGTCTGGTGAAGAGTGCGGCGGTCGGGCTTCTGCTCGCCACGCTT
>JBQCFR010000267.1:0-10907 GCA_051958885.1 Tsuneonella sp. | reverse complement strand
CAATGAACACCGGAAAGCCCCTGTGGCCGCCGCGGGGGAGGGTGGTGTGCGGGTGCGCATGCTGCTCGAAGCCGACACCGACGCGCCGCTGGAGCACCGGCAGGTCATAGCCCGTCGCTTCGCACGCGCGCAGGAAGCGGCCGTAGGGCATGATCAGCGCGGCCGCGACGTAGCCGTAGAGATGGCGTTCGAACAGCGCGCGGGCTGCCACGTCGGCGAACTGGGCGCCCGCCGCAACTGCGGTCACCTCGCCGCGCTGCTCAAGCACCGCGAGCTGATAGGCGACCTGGAACGTGCGCGAGGCGGTGTCGAGCATCTCGCTCAGCTGGAGCTGGCGTGCGTGCAGGTCGAGCCGGCGCAGCATGTCGGGCATGACCTCGCGCGGGAGGATGCGGATGGTGAGCTGGTGCCGGTCGCGCAGCCGCTCGGCGAGCGCCGCATACGTGTCGCCGCGCGAGAGGCGCAGCTCGTCGGCGAGCTTCTCCGCCGCGGCATCGAGATCGGCGAAGTGGTTGCGCCAGCGCTCGATCTCGCGCCGTGCGGCGCTCAGCGGGTCGTCACCGGCCGCAGCCGGCCCCCCGCTGTCGTAAAGCCGGGCGAATGCGGCGGCGGCCTGAGGCGCGGCGGCGAGAAACTCGGCGAGTTCGTCGCGGTCGATCCCGAGGTCGGCGAACCGCTCGTCCGACAGCCGCCGGGCGAGCCCGTCGATGCCGCCGATCGCCTCGTCTTCGCGCAGGCCCCGCGGGTCGAAGTCGAACTGCTCCACGAGCTGGACCACCACGCGCGCGGAGAGCGGGCGCTGGTTGCGTTCGATGAGGTTGAGATAGCTCGCCGAGATGCCCAGGCGGGCGGCCATTGCCGCTTGAGTCAGCCCCTCCCGCTTGCGCAGGCGGCGCAGTGAGGGACCGGCGAACAGCGCAAGCTCGGGCATGTAAACTTTCTTACAACGTGACAAGCCCCCATGCGCCGGTGAGCGCCGCGCGACAAGATAGTATGTAACTTTTTATTCCGCCGCCGGTCGGTCGGTGCCACTTGGACGCAACACCACCGACTTCACGGAAGCGAATCATGACATACCAGACCCGCATCGACGACCTCGCCCGCACCATCGGTTCGGGCGGCGCGCCGTGGTCGGCGATCGACCCCGAAAGCGCCGCGCGCATGCAGGCGCAGAACCGCTTCCCGACGGGGCTCGACATCGCGCGCTACACCGCGAAGATCATGCGCGATGACATGGCTGCCTACGATGCGGATCCCGCCGCGTACACCCAGTCGCTCGGCTGCTGGCACGGGTTCATCGCGCAGCAGAAGCTGATCAGCATCAAGAAGCATTTCGGCGGCACGAAGGGGCGCTACCTCTACCTGTCGGGGTGGATGATCGCCGCGCTGCGCAGCGAGTTCGGCCCGCTGCCCGACCAGTCGATGCACGAGAAGACCTCGGTCCCGGCGCTGATCGAAGAGATCTACACCTTCCTGCGCCAGGCCGACGCGCGCGAACTCGGCATGCTGTTCCGCGATCTCGACAAGGCGCGCGAGGCGGGCGACGAGGTCGAGGCCAAGCGCATCCAGCACGCGATCGACAACCACGAGACGCACGTGGTGCCGATCATCGCCGACATCGATGCCGGCTTCGGCAATCCCGAGGCGACCTACCTGCTCGCCAAGAAGATGATCGAGGCGGGCGCCTGCGCGATCCAGATCGAGAACCAGGTGTCGGACGAGAAGCAGTGCGGCCACCAGGATGGCAAGGTCACCGTGCCGCACGAGGATTTCCTGCAGAAAATCCGCGCCGTCCGTTACGCCTTCCTCGAGCTCGGCGTCGAAGACGGCGTCATCGTCGCGCGCACCGACAGCCTCGGAGCGGGCCTCACCAAGTCGATCGCCTATTCGAAGGAGCCGGGTGACCTCGGTGACCAGTACAACAGTTTCCTCGACTGCGAGGAAGTCGACGCCGGCCAAATCGGTAACGGTGACGTCCTGATCACCCGCAACGGCAAGCTGCTGCGGCCCAAGCGGCTGCCGAGCAACCTGTACCAGTTCCGCCCGGGAACCGGCGAGGACCGCTGCGTGCTCGACTGCATCACCAGCCTGCAGAACGGCGCCGACTTGCTGTGGATCGAGACCGAGAAGCCGCACATCGGGCAGATCGGCGGCATGGTGAATCGCATCCGCGAGGTGATCCCCAACGCCAAGCTGGCCTACAACAACTCGCCCAGCTTCAACTGGACGCTGAACTTCCGCCAGCAGGTCTACGATGCGTGGGAAGCCGAAGGGCGAGACCTCTCCGCCTACGACCGGGCCAAGCTGATGAGCGCCGATTACGACGGCACCGAGCTCGGCGCCGAGGCCGACGAGCGCATCCGCACCTTCCAGGCGGACTCCGCGCGCGAGGCGGGCATCTTCCACCACCTGATCACGCTGCCGACCTATCACACCGCGGCGCTGAGCACCGACAACCTCGCCAGGCGCTACTTCGGCGAGGAAGGCATGCTCGGCTACGTCAAGCAGGTGCAGCGCGAGGAGATCCGCCAGGGGATCGCTTGCGTGAAGCACCAGAACATGGCCGGCAGCGACATCGGCGACGATCACAAGGAATACTTCGCCGGCGAAGCCGCGCTCAAGGCCGGCGGCGCGCACAACACGATGAACCAGTTCGCGGCCGCGTGAGGCGAGAGAGGACCAGACCATGACCGAAGAGGCTCCCAAGACCGAACCGGGCCGCGCTCGCGCGCTGCTCTCGACCGCCGACTTCCGCCTGCTGCGCACCGCGCTGACCGCCTATGCCCGCACGATCGACGATCGCGAGGAACTGGCGAAGATCAATGCGCTGCATCACCGGCTCGGCACTTACGCCTGAGCTTGGCCCCGGCGCTCGGCGCCTAACAGTCTCCTGGGGAGGAGAGTACGGCCGTCGGGGGACCCCCTCCCCCGGCGGCCGTCAATGTCTTTGCAACCATACTTGGCGATCCGCGGGTTTACCTTCCCGCGCTAGTGCGGGCGCGATGGTGCGCAGGAAACAGCTCGCTCAGGCCAACGCCGCGAAGATGTACCGTCACTTCGCGGTGGTGACGATCGCGGCCACTGCGATGATGGCGATGATGGTGGATGGCGAGAGCCGCGACGCGCTCGCCCGCGACATGCAGCAACGCCAGCAGTCGCTCCACCACGATGCCACGTCGGCTCCGAAGTACGGCCGCGCGAGGCTCACCAGCCGTGTGGATGCCGCGAGCCGCGGCAGCTTCGGTCCCGACAACGGCGAGTTCGGCGCGGCAATGGACGACGCCGGCGGTGCGTCCGACAGCGGCGCGATCCCCGGCGACTGGGGCGTGCGGCCGAGCCTCGTGCCCAACGCCTGGAGCCGCTACGGCCTCACCGAGGCCGAGTGGAACGCGCTCAGCCCTGCCGAGCGGGAGCAGCTCGCGCAGGCCTACCGCGCTCGCGAGCAGTCGTTCGATCCCGGCGAGCGAGCGCGCCAGGTCGCCAGCCTGCAGGCGAGTTCCGCCGCGCGCTCGGGCGAAGCGACCGCCGCCGACTAGCCGGCGTCGCTGGCGCCCGCGACCGGCGCGTTGCGGCCGCCCAGCGTCCACTCTGCGAGCGTCTCCCCCGAAACCGGATTCTCGATCGCGACCTCGTCGATGATAACCGCGACCAGGCACGCCGGGCGCTGATCGGGGGAAGACGCACGGCACGCCACTGGGCCGCCGCCAAGCCCCGGCGCGATCCGCCCGCTGATCCGCAGCCGGAACCCCTGCGAGGTGTCGAGCTCCGCTTCCGGCACGCGCACGACCGCCTCATAGGCCTGTCCGTTGCGCCGCCCGCGGCGCGGTCCCTCGGCGACGAACAGCTGCCCCAGAGCGAGGGTGGGCTGAGCTGCCGGCGTGGGCGCGGGTTCCGGCGACGGCGCGGGCGAAGCTGCCGCCTCGGGGCCGGTCGGTTGCATGGTCGGCGGCTGCGGCGCGCAAGCCTCGCTCGACGTCCATGGGCGCGCAATCCAGAAGCCTTCGATCGCCTGCACGCGGCTGTCGTCCACCGACCAGTCCGCCGCCGTCCACGTCACCGGCGCGACGTGGATACGCAGCGCCTGCGCCGCGCTGTCGTAGCGCCAGCGCATCGGGCCGGCCGCGCCCTTCGCCGCCGGACCGCTGCAGCCGAAGGGCAGGCGCACCTCGAAGCGGCGGCTGGCGGCTTGCAGAGACTCGGCAGGGGGTTGCCCGCCAGCTGTCCGGTCGGCCGCCGCAGCGGCGAGCGCGATGAGATCGGCGCGGCCCAGCACTCCGCTCAGCGTCGCCGCCGGCTCGGGCGTGGCGGACGGGGCCGGCCGCGCGGGCACACTCTTCGGCGTTGGCGCGGTCGCCCGGCCGAGCAGGAACCCCGCTCCGCCGACGACGATTGCGACGGCGACGGCGCTCGCGAGCGCGAGACGGCTGGCCCGCGGGGTTGGCTCCCTCATGGCGAGTTGATAGGCAATTAGTGGAGCGGACTCCAGACCCGGGGCCGAAATGGCCTCCGCTGCCAGGAAAGGTTTGCATGCCCGACCATCGAGCCGCCGCTCCGAGCGAAGGCCCCCCGTGAACATCGACGAAGTCCTGACGCTGATCGTCCTCGCGGCGGTCGTCGCGGCGCTGATCTGGGACAAGGTCCGCCCCGACATCGTCGCGCTGACCGGCGCCGCGGTCCTGCTGATGACCGGCGTGGTGCGGCCGATCGAGGTCCAGGGCGCGTTCGCGAGCCCCGCGATCATCGCGCTCGCCTCGCTGTTCGTGATCGCCTACGCGCTCGAGCTCTCCGGCCTGCTCGACCGCGCAATCCAGGGCGGCGTGCGGCTATGCCGGCGCGCGGGTGCGGCGGGCATCTGGATGCTGCTCGGCGCGATTGGCATCGTCTCGTGCGTGCTCAACAGCACGCCGATCGTCGTGCTCGGCGCGCCGGTGATCCGCGACGTGGCGAAGGCGCTCAAGCTCTCCCCCAAGCGCTACCTGATGCCGCTGTCGTACATCGCGGTGCTGACCGGGTGCTGCACGCTGATCGGCACCTCGACCAACCTGCTGGTCGACGACATGGCGAGCATCGCCGGCCAGCCTCGCTTCGGCATCTTCGAGATCACCCCCGTGGGGCTGCCGATGGCGCTCGCCGGCGGGCTTTACCTGCTCCTGTTCAGCGGCAGGCTGATGGGGCGCAGCATCGACGAGCCCGCGCCCGAAGTGGCCGTCGGCGTGAACGACCTGGCCGAAGCGGCGGACGAGGCGCACGTGCAGGTCGGCCATGCCGAGCTGTTCGCCGAGCCCCGCCCGTTCCAGCCGGTCAAGGCGGCGATCGCCTCGGCGATCTTCGTCGGCGCGATCGCCGCCGCCGCACTCGGCATCGCGCCGATCGCCGCGACCGCGTTCGCCGGCGCCGTGCTGCTGATCCTGCTCAAGGTGATCACCGCGGACGAGGCCTACGGCGGCCTCAAGCCCGAAATCCTGATCCTTATCGCGGGCATGGTGGTGATCGGCATCGCGATGGAGGAGAGCGGGCTGGCCGACGCGGCGACCCGCATCCTCGTCGGCTCGATGCACGAGATCAGCCCGCTGGCGGCGCTGATCGTGCTATATGTGACCACGATGGTCCTCACCGAGCTGCTGTCGAACGCCACGGTGGCGGTGCTGGTCACGCCGATCGCGGTGGCGCTGGCGGAAAGCCTCGGCGTCAGCCCGCGGCCGTTCCTGGTCGCGGTGATGATGGCGGGCAGCGCGGCGTTCGCGACGCCGTTCGGCTACCAGACGAACGTCATCGTCTATCAGATGGGCGGTTACCGCTACATGGACTTCGTGCGGGTGGGGCTACCGCTGAACGCGATCACCTGCGCGGTGGCGGTCGCCACCATCCACGTGTTCTTCCCGTTCTGATTGCGCGCGCCGCTGGTGCCCCTGGCCCGACTCGAACGGGCACGTCCGAAGACAAACGATTTTGAGTCGTTCGCGTCTACCATTCCGCCACAGGGGCCCCGCAGCGCGGGAGCCTTAGCCGCGCGATGTGCGCGCGGCTAGACCTTGATCGCGCCCGCCAATGCCTTGTGCAGCTTCGAATGGAGCGCGTCGTTGGCGGCGAGCACCTGCTTGGCGCAGACCGGCTGCGAGCGACCGCGGTAGTCGGTGACGAAGCCGCCCGCCTCGCGCACCAGCAGGCAACCCGCCGCGGTGTCCCATTCGGCAAGATCGCTTTCCCAGAACCCGTCGAAGCGCCCGGCGGCGACCCACGCGAGGTCGAGCGATGCGGCGCCGAAGCGGCGAATCCCCGCGATCTGCGGCGCGACCGCCGAATAGACCTTGCCCCATTCGGCGAAGTCGCCGTGGCCGCCGTAGGGTATGCCGGTGGCGACCAGCGCGTCCGACATCCGCGAGCGGCTCGAGACCCGCAGCCGCTTGTCCTGCAGCCACGCGCCGCGGGTCTTCTCGGCCCAGAACGTCTCGTCGGTGATCGGCTGGTAAACCACGCCGGCGACCACTTCGCCCCACCCGCTGCCGTCGAGCTTGGGTTCCTGCGCGGCAATCGAGATCGCGAAATGCGGAATACCGTGGAGGAAGTTGCTGGTGCCGTCGAGCGGGTCGATCACAAAGCGCGGCTTGCCCGGCTCACCGGCGATCTCGCCGCCTTCTTCCATCAGGAAACCCCAGCCGGGGCGCGCGGCCTTGAGCTCGTCCCACAGCGTGCGCTCGGAGATCCGGTCCGCCTTGGAGACGAAGTCGCTCGGCCCCTTGCGGCTGACCTGCAGGTGCTCGACCTCGCCGAAATCGCGCCGCAGCTTGCCGCCCGCCTTGCGCGCGGCCTTTTCCATCACCCGGATGAGACCTGATATGGCTGCCATCTTCGAAACTCTACTGTTGCGCGAGCGTGTCTCGACAGGACTTCTCGGCTTCGCTCGAAGTCCGCTCGACACGAACGGAAATTTGTTCAGCCAAGTGACCCGTTCGTCTCGAGCGCTGGTTCGAGCTCGCCGAGAACCGAAGTCGAGAGACCCCCGGAAAGATCAGTTCGCCTTGCCGACGTAGGCCTGCTCGTAAACGTCGACCACGATCCGCGTGCCGCTCTCGATGTGCGGCGGGACCATGATGCGCACGCCGTTGTCGAGGATCGCGGGCTTGAAGCTGGAGGAGGCGGTCTGTCCCTTCACCACCGCGTCGGCCTCGACGATCGTCGCCTCGACCTGCTGCGGCAGCTCGACCGAGATCGGCTTCTCGTCCCACAGCTCGAGCGTGACCTGCATTCCGTCCTGCAGGAACGGGCGTGCATCGCCGAGCAGGTCGCTCGGCAGGTTGATCTGCTCGTAAGTGTCCTGGTCCATGAACACCAGCATGTCGCCGTCCTCGTAGAGGAACTGGTAGTCCTTGGTGTCGAGCCGCACGCGCTCGACGGTGTCGGCGCTGCGGAAGCGGACGTTGGTCTTGCGGCCGTCCTGCAGGTTCTTCATCTCGACCTGCATGTAGGCGCCGCCCTTGCCGGGCTGGGTGTGCTGGATCTTGGCGACCTTCCAGATGCCGCCTTCGTATTCGAGGATGTTGCCGGGACGAATGTCCACGCCGGAGATTTTCATGGGTTGAAAGAGCCTTGCCTTGGTGAGCTGCGCGGCAGTCCGCCGCCGCCCGCGTGTGGCCACGCCCTTAGCGGCTTGGGCAACCCCGGGCAAGGTCGCTGGCGCGAGGAGGCCGTCGGTGGTACTATCCACCGGTCATGACCCATATCGCAAAGCTCCTTGCCGCGGCCGCGCTGATCGGCGCGCCCGCCCTGGCTGAACCCGCCGGCTAGATCGGCGCGCTGCCGGAAGGGCGCTACTTGTGCGAAGTGCCCGGCGATGCGACCGGTCCCGCCTCGCTCGGCGTCAAGGGCGCCTGGTTCGATATCGTCAACGCCTCGAGCTACCGCGCCGAAGGCGGCGGCGGGACTTACCTGGCGACCGGCGACAAGGTGCTGTTCACGCGCGGGCCGATGAAGGGCGCGCAGTTCGAGCGCGCCTCGAACCGCTCGCTCGAGCGCACGGACGACGCGGCCCCGGCGAGCAAAATGCGCTGCGTGCGCACCGGCCGCGGCGCCTCCAGCTAGCTCGACTTGGCCAGTATCGGATAGGGATTGACCGGCGTGCCGTGATCCCACCAGTTCGCCGTAGGCGTAGTCTGGATCAGCTCGAAATGAAGGTGCGGCGCGTCCGGGGAAGCATCGCCGGTGTGCCCCACCGCGCCCAGCCGCTCGCCGCGAGTGACCGGCTGGCCTTCCTTCACCGCGGGGTCGTAATCGCGCAGGTGCGCGTAGTAATAGATCATCCGCCGGTCGGGAGAGCGCACGTAGATCGTGTTGCCGCCGTTCCTGGAGAGGAACAGCTTCTCCACCGTGCCCGGCGCCGCGGCGATCACCGGCGTGCCCTCAGGCGCCATGATGTCGAGCGCCTGGTGCACCCGCGTGCCGCCGCCGCGGCTGGCGGTGAAAGTATCGGTCAGGTCTTTGGGCTGCACGCCGGCGACCGGGATGATCATAGCGCCAGCCGGCGCTTGAGGGACCGCCGGCGTCGGCCGAGCCACCAGCGCGGCCGCTCGTGTGGGGGTCGCCGCAACGCCGCTCTGCTCGCGCGCGAGTTCGCGCAGCGATCCGCCCGCCGCGATCCAGAAGGCCGAGGTCAGCGTCGCCGTGACGACGATGGTCAGCACCCGGTCGGCGACGCGCAGCGCCATCTCACGCCTCGAACACGACCTTGGTGCCTGCCTTCACCATCTGCGCGAGCCGCGCCGCGTCCCAGTTGGTCAGCCGCACACAGCCGTGGCTTTCGGTGCGGCCGATGGTCTGCGGCTCGGGCGTGCCGTGGATGCCGTAGTGCTCCTTGGAGAGGTCGATCCAGACCACCCCGACCGGCCCGTTCGGCCCCGGCGGCAGCGTGGCCTTCTTGTCGGTCGCCTTGGCATCCCAGAACAGGTCGGGATTGTAATGGAACGGCGGGTTGCGGCTGATCCCGGTCACCTTCCAGTCGCCGAGCGGCAGCGGGTCGTGGCTGGAGCCGGAGGTGACGGTGAATTCGGCCACCAGCTTGCCCGCGTCGTCATATCCCTTGAGCGTGCCCTCGCTCTTGCTGACCACGACCTTGGCGACCTGAGGCTGCTCGCTGCCGACGCCGAGGCTTTGCAGCGTCTGCTGCCAGTCCGGATCGTCGACCGCGCCGGGCGCGATGCGGTCGGCGCCAACGTTGGGCACGCGCACGAGTTGCCCGGCGGCGAACGTCGACGGCAGCGGTCCGGCCGAGGGTGCGGCGCCGGGCGATGCGGTGCCCGAAGGTGACGGCGTCGGGCTCGGCGTAGGCGTGGGGGATGCGCCAGGGGACGCGCCCCCGACCGGGCTCTGCATCGCCGTCTGCGTCATCCCGGCGGGCTTGCCGCCCGGGTTGAGCATCTTGAGCACATCGACGGTGGTATGAAACCGCTCCGCCAGTTTTTCGTCGAGCGACTGGTAGCCGAGGTGCTGCATCTTCGCCTGCTCGGCCGGGCCCGAAGGGGTCTTCTCGTAATCGATTTGCCCCCAATCCTGCGGAATCCGCACCACGCGGGTGGCGGGGATCGCGTTCCACTGCGCGAGCTTGGCCTTGGTCGCCTGGTCGAGTTCGCCGCTCGCCGGCAGCCCGTTCGCTTCCTGGAAGCCCGATAGCGCGTTCTTCGTGCTCAGCCCCATCTTGCCGTCGATCACCCCGGGGCCGAAGCCCTGCCGATCGAGCACGACTTGCGCCTGCATCACCGGGCGCTGCTCGGGATCGGGAATGTCGGGAACCGGGCTCTGGTCGTCTCCCGAATCGCGCGAGGCCATCGAATCGGCGAGATTCTGCGTCGTCTTGTTGGCGGTAGCGTCGGCCGACGGATTGTCGTCCTTGTAACGATCCGTTCCGTTCAGCCCGCATGCCGCGAGCGCGAGGACCGAGGCGGCGATGAACAGGCGGCGCATGCAATTCTCCGAACGACTTGGGACGCGACCCGCCCCTTCGTTCCGAGAAACCCTCTAACCGGCGATTGGGTCCGAACGCCTAGTCGGCGCGCATCGCCAGCGCCTTCGTGCGGCTATAGAGCGCAACCAGCAGCACGATCAGCGCCCCGATCGCGACCCACCCGGCAAACGGCGCGAAGCCCGGCCCGACGAGCGCCAGCCGCGCCGGATCGCCAAGCGCGCCGACCGCGCCGGCATAGACCAGTCCCATCAGGCTGTCGCCGACCACCAGGCCGGTCGCCAGCAGCACGCCGAGCCGCGCGGTGAACTCGGGCCGGGTGGTGCGCAGCGCCATCTTGTTCCAGGCATGGCCGATGATGGTGCCGAGCACCGTCGGCAGCACGAGGCTGACCGGCAGGTAGATGCCCATCCCCACCGCGAGCGGCGGCAGGCGCCCGCGCCCGGCGATCCGCAGCAGCTCGTCGGCGATCACGATGGCGACGCCGATGCCCGCGCCGATGCCCACCAGGTCCCACCGCAGTGAATGCCCGAGCACGCCTTGCGCGATCGCGGCGAACAGCGAGGCTTGCGGCGCGGCCAGCGCGTTGGGCCCGGCGCCCGGCGCGCCGGCAAAGCCGAAGTTGTCGGCCAGCAGCTGCAGCACCGGGGGCAGCACCAGCGAGCCGGCGACTACGCCCACGATCAGCGCAACCTGCTGCTTCCACGGCGTCGAGCCGACGAGCTGCCCGGTCTTGAGGTCCTGCAGGTTGTCGTTGGCGACGATCGCGATGCCGAACACGAAGCTGACGATGAACAGCGCGAACGCGATCAGGGGCGCACGGCTGTCGGGCGCCACCTGCCCGCCGAACAGCGCCGCAACCAGCACTGAGGCGGCGAGAATCGCGAGAATGCCGACGCCAGAAACCGGGCTGTTCGACGTGCCTACCAGGCCCGCCATGTAGCCGGTCACGACC
>JBQCFR010000266.1:0-2841 GCA_051958885.1 Tsuneonella sp. | reverse complement strand
GGATGCATGAACCTGTCGTGGGCCTCCGGCGACCCGCCGCCGCACGAGGCCAAGCTGGCCCTGCTCGAGCGCGCGCTCGAGCTCGGTTACGATCACTTCGACACCGCCAACATCTATGGCCTCGGCCGCAACGAGGAGCTGCTGGGCGAAGCGATCAGCAGCCGCCGGGGCGATTTCCTGCTCGCGAGCAAGACCGGCATCGTGGTGCAGGGGGACAGGCGCGCGATCGACTGCTCGCCCGAACAGATGCTCGCCTCGATCGACGCCAGCCTTGCGCGGCTGAAGACCGACCATATCGACCTGTTCTACATGCACCGGTTCGATCCGAAGGTGCCGATCGCGGAGATGATCGGCGCGCTCTCACGGGCGATCGAGGGCGGCAAGATCGGCGCCTATGGCGTGTCCGAATGGTCGGCGGCGCACGTGCGCGAGGCGCACGGCGTGCACCCGCTGGCCGCGGTGCAGACCGAGTATTCGCTGTGGACCCGCAATCCCGAGCTCGGCGTGCTCGAGACCACGCGCGAGCTCGGCATCGCTTTCGTCGCGTTCTCGCCGGTGGCGCGCGGCGCGCTCGGCGGCGAGCTGCGCGATCCCGGGGCGCTGGGGGACAAGGACCTGCGCCGCACGATGCCGCGCTTCGACGCGCGGAACTGGCCGGCTCACCTCGCGCTCCTCGACCGCTTCGACGCGATTGCCGCGCGCGAGGGGGTCGCGCCCGCGCAGCTCGCGCTCGCCTGGCTGCTGGCGCAGGGGCCGCACGTCCACGTGATCCCCGGCACGACGAGCATCGCGCATCTCGAGGAGAACTT
Organism: Tsuneonella sp.; assembly: GCA_051958885.1. Classification (GTDB taxonomy): domain Bacteria; phylum Pseudomonadota; class Alphaproteobacteria; order Sphingomonadales; family Sphingomonadaceae; genus Tsuneonella. Next base: position 2,032 of record JBQCFR010000266.1, on the reverse strand, counting down.
CGCGGCCCTCGCGTGCGACATTCCGGAGGCCGCGCTGAAGGAAGCCGGCGCGCTGATCAACCAGCACACCGTCAGCGGCCACCGCTACAGCGCGGCGGCCCAAGCCACCATCGACACCGAGGAGTTCGCGCCGGCCTAGAGCGCGCGCTGATACAGCGCGAGCACCCGGCCCCAGGCCCGTTCGGCCTGATCTCGGTCGTAAACCGGGCTATCGGGCACGCACCAGCCGTGATCGGCGGGGTAAACCTCGATCTCGGCCGGACGGCCGGCTGCGTCGGCAGCCTGGCGCAGCGCGGCCTTGGCCTCGGGCTGCTTGGCATCGTCGTTCTGCGCGATCGCAAACAGGAAGCTCGCCTGCGTGGCCTTGAGCAGCAAGTGCGGGCTGTCCGGCTTGTCGGTGACGAGCGCCGCGCCGTGGCAGCTCGCCGCCGCCTTGACACGCGCGGGCACCGCGGCCGCGGTTGCGACGGTGAACGGCCCGCCCATGCAGTAGCCTTGCGTGCCGATGCCGCGCTTGGTGTCGACCGCCGGCTGTGCGTCGAGCCAGCCGACGAGCGCGCGCGCGTCGCCCGCCAGCGCTGCGGGAGTGAACCTCGCGCGCCAGGACCCGGTCTTGGCGAAACCGGCGTGAGCCATGAAGTCGGCGAAATCGGCGAACTGCGGAGCCCGGCCGTCGCGGTAGTAGGGGTTGGCGACGAGCACGGCGTAGCCCTCCCCCGCCAGCCGCCGCGCCATCGCCTCGAACGCGGGCCGCAGGCCGGCGATGTCGGGCCAGATGATCACCGCCGGATGGCGGCCGCTCGCGGGGTGGACGAAGAAGGCGTCCATCGTGCCGTCGGCGGTGGGCACCGTGACGCTCGCCTCGCTCAGCGAGCTGCCCTGCCCGCTCATCGCGGAATCGCGCACCGGCGTGCAGGCCGCGAGCCCGGCGGCCGCACTGCTCGCCGCGAATGCACGGCGGGTGACGCGGAAGGCCGCAAGGTCGGTTTCGTCGCACATCGGCCGGTCTCCTCGTGGCTTCGATCGGGCGAGATTAGCGCCGCGGCGAGCGCGCGCCAGCCCCCGTGAAAGAATGTCTCGACTTAGCCTCGGTGCCGCTGGCAATAGTGCGCAGTCTCGACACGCGCGAAGGCCCGGCGAGCAGATGAGGGAGAGCGAAAGTCATGCGTTTGGGGTTTGCCATCGTCGCCGCATTGGCGCTTGCGGGATGCAACATGACGGGCGGGGCCAAGGGCTCGAGCGACGGCGCGGCCGCCGTCACTCCGCCGACCGAAGGCGTGACCGACGCGATGATCGCCGCCTCGGACGGCGGCGAGTGGCTGAGCTATGGGCGTGACTATACCGAGCAGCGCTTCTCCCCGCTGACTCAGGTTGACGACAAGTCGGTCGGCAAGCTGGGCCTTGCGTGGTTCTCCGACCTCGACACCGCGCGCGGGCAGGAAGCGACCCCTCTGATGCATAACGGGGTGCTCTATGTCACCAGCGCGTGGAGCAAGGTCTATGCCTATGACGCCGCCACCGGTGCGCTCAAGTGGTCGTACGACCCGCAGGTGCCGCGCGAAACGCTGGTCCGCGCCTGCTGCGACGCGGTGAACCGCGGCGTCGCGCTCTACGGCGACAAAGTCTACGTCGGCACGCTCGATGGCCGGCTGGTCGCGCTCAACCAGAGCGACGGCAAGGTCGCCTGGTCGAAGCTCGCGGTGCCCGACCAGGACAACTACACGATCACCGGCGCCCCGCGCGCCGCCAAGGGGCTGATCCTGATCGGCAGCGGCGGCGCCGAGTACAAGGGCCGCGGCTACCTTTCGGCCTACGACTGGCGCACCGGCAAGGAAGTCTGGCGCTTCAACACCGTGCCCGGTGACCCGGCGAAGGGCTTCGAGGGCGAAGGCGTCAACGCGAAAGCCATGGAAGCCGCCGGGAAGACCTGGGGCGGCGAATGGTGGAAGCTCGGCGGCGGCGGCACCGTGTGGGATTCGATCGTCTACGATCCGCAGACCAACCTCGTGCTGTTCGGCACCGGCAATGCCGA
>JBQCFR010000265.1:0-3845 GCA_051958885.1 Tsuneonella sp. | reverse complement strand
AGGCCCACCGCGGCGGCGGCCGCCGCCTGCTGCAGCCGCAGCTTGACGAAATCGGCCACTCCGGAGGGCAGCCGGTCGAGCAGGTGCGGCGGCAGCGCGATCGAACCCATCACAACCTGCTGCGCGAGCACCTGCCACTTGCGCCCCGAGCGGACCGAATCGGCCATGCCTTGCGCCAGCCACTGCTGCTGCGCGGGGCCCATCAGCTCGCGCGCAGGGTCCTGCCATGCGCCATTCTCGAACGTCTTGAGCGCCGCGTCGAACTTGTCGGGCGTGGTGGTGCCGAGCACTTCGCCAAGATCGAACTGCTTGTCGCGCGCGGTGAGGCGGGTCTCGAGCCGAAACATGGTCGCCAGATCGCCAATGTCGTAGCGCTTCCACGGCTCGTCGGAGACCGGCAGCCATTCGTGGTAGGCGCGCATCGCCGCCGCCTTGCGCACGCTCCACGCTCCTTCGGTGGCGGGTTGGTGGTTCTCCGCGCCGCCCTTCCACGAATCGTTGGCCGTCTCGTGGTCGTCCCACATCAGCACCATCGGGTAGAGCTGGGTGAGCCGCTGGAGATCGCGGTCGCTGCGGTATTCGGCGTGGCGCTGGCGGTAGTCGGCAAGCGAGACAATCTCGTTGGCCGGTTGCGGCGCGCGCCCGGCGACGAGCTCCTTGGCATCCGGATATTCGCCCAGCTTGTACTCGTAGTAGTAATCGCCGAGGTGAACCGCGAGGTCGAAGGCGTCGGCCTCGGCGGCATGGCCATAGGCGTTGAACCAGCCGAAGCCGATGTTGGCGCAGCTGAACACCGCCATGCGAAAGCGGTCGGTCGGCCCTTCGGGCAGCGTGCGCGTGCGGCCGACATCCGACATCGTCCCGTCGGGCGCGACGAAGCGGTAATAGTACCAGCGGCCCGGCGCGAGCCCGGTCGCCCAGGCCTTGGCGCACCAGTCGGTATCAGGTCCGGCGGCCGCCTCGCCGCCCGCGACCGGGTGCGCGAAATCAATCCCTTCGGCAACTTCGAAGCGCAGGGTCGTGGGCGCCGCGGCGGCGTAGCGGGTCCACAGCAGCACGCGGTCGGCCGCGGGCTCGCCACTGGCGATCCCATGGGTGAACCCGCGGCCCAGCTCGGCGCGCAGCGGCGCCGCGAGCAGTCCCGTGCCGAGCAGGCCGCCCTTCAGCAGCGACCGCCGGTCGAGCGGCAGCGCCGCGCGCGCCGGTGCCTCGATCGGATCCATCAAACGCTCTCCTCCCGATTTTTCGCTTTTCTCGCACGGCACAGGGCCCTCCGCAATCTCTCGCAGCTGGCGCCGGCGATGGAAAGTCTGCTTGACATATGCGAGCGAGGCTTTGTAAAGCTCGGTTGACATGATGATAAGCACCCTCGACACCGTGCCGGAGTTTTGCTGTCCGCCGTGCCGCGTCCGGGAAGTATGCGGATGAGGAACCGGCTGAAAGTGCTGCGCGCAGAACGCGACTGGAGCCAGCTCGATCTCGCGGCGCAGCTCGGCGTCAGCCGCCAGAGCGTCAATGCGATCGAGACGGGCAAGTACGACCCCTCGCTCCCGCTCGCCTTCCGCATCGCGGCGGTTTTTGCTATGCCGATCGAGGACGTGTTCTGTCCGGGAGCAGACGATGCGTAAGGCCCTGCTGATTGCATTGTGCCTGCTCGCGGCGGGGTGCCAGCAGTCGCAGGCGCATCGCAGCAGTCCCGATGGCCCGGTGATCCTGCCGACGCTGCAATAGCGGCTTGGCGCTTGCGTTCGCCGCCTGCGCCCGGCCATGGCGCGGCGGATGACGCAGCTTTCGCATTTCACCTGCGCCAACGGCCAGCGAATCGCCTTCCGCTTGCTCCACGGCGAGGGTCCGACCCTGGTGTTCCTGCCCGGCTACATGTCCGACATGAGCGGCGGCAAGGCGAGCGCGCTGTTCGCATGGGCGCAGGCGAACGGGCGCGCATGCCTGCTGTTCGACTATTCGGGGTGCGGCGAGTCCGAGGGCGGATTTGCCGACGGGACCCTGAGCCGCTGGCGGGACGAAGCCGCGGAGCTCGTGCGTGCGGTAATCAGCGGGCCGGTGGTGCTGGTCGGCTCCTCGATGGGAGGGTGGCTGATGCTCCTGCTCGCAGGAGTGCTCGGCCCGCGCGCCGCTGGGCTGATCGGCGTGGCCGCCGCGCCCGACTTCACCGAGTGGGGCCGCACGGATGCGGACAAGGCGCGGCTCGCCGCCGGCGAAACGGTGTTCGATCCCAACCCCTACGGCCCCGAGCCGACGCCGATGCATCCCGCCTTCTTCGCCGACGGGCAAGCCAACCTCCTGCTGGGCAGCGAGATTTCGCTCGACTGTCGGGTGCGACTGATCCACGGGCAGCGCGACAGCGACGTGCCGTGGGAGGTGTCGCTGCGGCTTGCCGGGGCGCTGCGTTCGCCCGACGTTCACCTGACGCTGGTCAAGGACGGCGACCACCGGCTGTCGCGCGAGCAGGACATCGCCTTGCTGTTGCGCACGGTCGCCACCATCTGAGGCGCGCGATGCTCCCCGTAATCCTTCCGCTGCTCCTCCAGGTCGGGCCCGCGCCGGGTGCCGGCGATGCGCTCCAGCTCCCCCCAGAGATCGTCGACCATCGTTCGATGGAGCGCGCCGCCAGCCAGGCAACCCCGCAGCCTGCCGCCAGCCAGGCGCCGCTGCTCAACGCGTGCGTGTCCGCGCTCCGCGGCGATCCCGCGGCGGCGATCGACTTCGCGGAAGCCCGGCTTGCCGCCGCGAGCGGCCTTGAGCTCGCGCAGCTTCAGCAGTGCCGCGGCATGGCGCTATCGGCGACCGGCGACTTCGCCGAGGCCGCCGACGCCTTCGTCGCCGCGCGTGAGGCCGCGCCGGCGAACGAAGCGACATATCGCGCCCGCCTTGGCGCGATGGCGGGGAATGCCGCGCTGGCCGCAGGCAATGCGGAGGCGGCGCTGGCGGAACTCGACGCGGCTATCGCCGATGCCGGACCCGATGGCGGGTTGGCGGGCGAAATGGCGCTCGACCGCGGGCGCGCGCTCGTCGCGCTGGGCCGCAACCCCGAGGCGGCCAAGGCTCTCGAAGCCGCGCGCCTCGCCGCGCCCGGGGACCCGCAGGCGTGGCTGCTGTCGGCCACGCTGTCGCGCCGGATGGGCGATCTCGCGGCGGCGCAGAGCCAGATCGAGAAGGCCGCCGAGCTCGATCCGCGCGACCGGTCGATCGGGCTCGAAGCAGGCGTGATCGCGGTGCTGTCCGGACGCGATGACGCGGCGCGTAAGAGCTGGCAATCGGTCATCGACGCCAAGCCCGACAGCGAAGAGGCCGCGACAGCGCGTGGATATATCGCACAGCTAGGCGGAAAGGCGAACCCATGATCCCGATGTCTGTGCTCGATCTGGTGCCGGTGCGCGAAGGCGGTACGCTGAGCGAGGCCTATGCCGATGCCGTGGTACTGGCTCAAGCTGCCGAGCGGCTCGGCTACAAACGCCTGTGGGTGGCCGAGCACCACGCGATGGCCGGGATCGGCGGCGCGGCGACCTCGGTAGTGCTGGCGCACATCGGCAACGCGACGAACACGATCCGCATCGGTTCGGGCGGGATCATGCTGCCCAATCACACGCCGTTCCAGATCGCCGAGCAGTTCGGTACGCTCGACGCGCTGTTTCCCGGGCGCATCGACCTCGGCCTCGGCCGCGCGCCGGGGGCGGGGCCCGAGCTACAGCGCGCGCTGCGCAAGAACCTCCACCAGGCGGCCGAGATGTTCCCGCACGACGTCGCCGAGCTGCGCGCCCTGCTGACCGGCGAGGTCGAGCTGCCGATCCGCGCCACGCCGGGGTACGGATCGACTATCGAGATGT
>JBQCFR010000264.1:0-3062 GCA_051958885.1 Tsuneonella sp. | reverse complement strand
CCTCGCGGCTCCGGCAGCGATGGCGCCGCCGGCGAAAGGCTGCGACCAGGCGGCTTCGGCGGCCAATCGCCCGGCGGCGAGGTCCGCCCGCAGCCGCGCCTTGTCGATTTTGCCGGTCGCGGCGAGCGGCATCTGCGCGATGCTCGCGATCTCGCGCGGGATCCACCAATCCGCCACCCGCCCGCGCAGCATGCCGAGCAGGTCCTCGCCGCTCTCGCGGCCGTCGCGTTCGACCACGAGCACCGGGCGCTCGCCCCACTTGGGATCGGCGCGCGCGATCACCGCGACGTGCCGCACCGAGGGATGCTGGCCGACGATCGCCTCGATCTCGGCGGGGTTGATCCACTCGCCGCCCGACTTGATCAGGTCCTTCGCGCGGCCCTGGATCGCGAGGTTGCCCGCGGCGTCGATCGTCGCGAGGTCGCCGGTGTCGAAGTAACCCTCGGCGTCGAGGATCGCCTCGTCGCTAGCGAAGTATCGATCGACCACGCTCGCCCCGCGCACCTTGAGGTGGCCGAGCACCCCGCGCTGCTGGGGAAGCGCGGTCCCTTGCGCGTCGGTCAGCTTGAGGTCGATTCCGAGCAGTGGCTTGCCCGCGCCGCCATCGCGCTGCGCGGGGGCGCTCGCTGGCGCCATCGTGCCGATGGGGGAGAGTTCGGTCATCCCCCAGCTCGTCTGCACGCGCGCGCCGAGCCTACGCTCGAGCCGCTCGAGCAGCGCATCGGGGCACGCCGAGCCGCCGATCACGACGCGCTCGAGCTTGGGCAAATCGGCGCCCGCTTCGTCCATGTAGTCGATCAGCCCGAGCCAGACGGTCTGGACCCCGGCGGCGATCGTCACCGCTTCGTCGCGCATCACGCGATAGAGGCTCGCACCGTCGAGGTGCCGACCGGGGAGAACGAGCCGCGCGCCCGCCGCGGGGGCGGCGAAGGGCAGGCCCCAGCCGTTCGCGTGGAACATCGGCACCGCCATCAGCAGCGTGTCGCGCCCGCTCAGCCCGACCGCATCGGCCTGGAGCGCGCGCAGAGTGTGGAGATAATTTGATCGGTGCGTGTAGAGCACGCCCTTCGGCCGCCCCGTGGTTCCCGAGGTGTAGCACAGGCCGGCCGGCGCATGCTCGTCGAACGCGCCCCAGCCGAACGGCTCGCCCCGCTCTCGCAGCAGCGTCTCGTACTCGAGCACGCCGGAAGCGGTGCTTGCGCCGTCGAGACGATCGATCTCGATCACGTGCGCCAGGCCGGGGCATTGCTCGCGCACCTCGTGCACCAGCGGCATCAGATCGCTTGCCGCGGCGAGCACGCCATCGCCCGCCTCGCCCATCATCGCGGCGATTTGAGCCGCGGTCAGGCGGGGATTGAGCGTGTGGCACACGGCCCCCATGCCCATGATCCCGAAGTAGAGCTCGAGGTGGTGGCGCGTATTCCAGGCGAGCGTCGCCACCCGGCTGCCCTGCGCGACGCCGAGCTGCGCCAGCGCGCCGGACAGGCAGTTGGCGCGGCTGCGCAAATCGGCATAGCCGAAGCGCGCCGCGACCATTCCGCCTTCGGCCCAGATCGTCTCCCGATCGGGCGACCACTTGGCGGCGTGGTCGAGCATCTTGTCGATGGTCAGCGAATAGGCCTGCACGCGGGGCCCCTCTCGTTCCTGGCTGCGGGGGAAGCCGGCGGCGCGCGGCAAGGAGCGCGCGCCGCCGGTCCGTGCTCTTGCCGCGTCAGAACGTCTTCAGCACCTTGACGCCGTATTGCCGCGGCGGGCCGGCGAAGTAGAGCCCGCTGTTGAGCGCGCCGGGATAGTGCTGGTCGGTCAGGTTGGTGGCATAGGCGGTCACCGCCAGGTCTTTGTGCCGCCATTCGAGCTGCGCGTTGACGATGTTGCGCGCCTCCAGCCGGTCGCCGAGCGTCTCGTTCTCGAACAGCGTCGCCCACTGCGCGCCGACGTGGCCGTAGTTGACGCGCGGAGTCAGCGTGTCGTCCTGGCTCAGCGGAATGCGGTATTCCGCGCCCACGTTGAACGTGAAGTTGGGCGCGTAAGTCTGGTCGCGGCCGCCCAGCGCGATGCAGTTCGCCGCCTTTCCGCCGGTTTGCGGATCGCACGCGCCGAACGCCGCAATGCGCGAATCGCTGGCGAAGAAGGTGCCGAGCGAGCTGTGGAGCACGTTGACCCCTGCGTTCATCGAGAAGTTGCCGAAGCTCGCCTCCACCTGGCCTTCGGCGCCGTAGATCCTGGTGGCGTCCTTGACGTTGAGCTCGATGCCGAAGGTGGGGAACGCCGGGTACCCGATGATGACCTGGAAGTTCTTGTACTTGTTGTAGAACCCGGTGAGCGTCGTGCGCAGGTGGCCGTCGGCGAAGTTGCCCTTCCAGCCCGCCTCGAACGAAGTGACCTTCTCGGGATCGAACGGCGGCGGCACGCCGAGTCCGACCGGCAGGTTGAGCCCGCCGGGCCGGAAGCCGGTCGCGACGAAGCCGTAGAGGTACTGCGTCGGCGACGCCTGCCAGCCGAGCGAGACCTTGTACGAAAAGTTGTCCGACTCGACCGTCTGGTCGGACACCAGCGGCAGGCCGTACTGGCGCACGTCGACGAGGTTGGTCGAGCGGCTGTCGGTATAGCGGCCGCCGACCTCGAGCTTGAGCGCCGGGGTGATCTCGAACCCGAGCTGGCCGAACGCGGCGAGCGACCGCGTCTTGTTGTAGCCCTTCAGGTTGTACTGCGCCGCCACCAGATTGAAGGGATAGGCGAGGTCGATCACGAAGTTCTCGAAAGGCGCGGGGAAGTAGTAGTTGTTCCACACGCCGAACGCACCGAGCAGCCAGGTAAACCGCTTGTGATCGGGCGAGATCACGTTGAATTCCTGCGTGTACTGGTGCTCGTTGACGGTGTCGAAGAAGTACCGGTTGAGCGGAGCCGCGCCGGTGATCGGGTTGGGGAAGTCCGACGAGGTCCCGTCGAGATCGGCGCCGTACTGCGTATTGCCGCGCTGGATCGACGAGACCGAGCGGAACTTGTAGCCGCTGTCGGTGACGTATTCGGCGCGCAGGATCGAGCGGAAGAACTTGTCGCGC
>JBQCFR010000263.1:0-2734 GCA_051958885.1 Tsuneonella sp. | reverse complement strand
AAGTCCCCTCCACCATGCTGCGCATGGTCCCCCTCCCCGTCCCGGGGAGGCTCACCGCGCGTCGTCCATCAATTGGCGCATCCGGCGCACCGCCGCCTCCAGGCCGACGAACACCGCCTCGCCGACGAGGTAGTGCCCGATGTTGAGCTCGGCGATCTGCGGAATGGCGGCGATCGGCTGGACGTTGGCGTACGTCAGGCCGTGGCCCGCGTGCGGCTCGATGCCGTTCTTGGCAGCGAGTGCGGCCATGTCGGCGATGCGCTTCAGTTCGACCGGCACCTCATCGCCCGACGCGTGCGCGTACTCACCGGTGTGCAGCTCGACCACGGGAGCCTTCAGGCGCAGCGCCGCTTCGATCTGGCGTTCTTCGGGCGCGATGAACAGGCTGACGCGGATGCCGGCGTCGGTCAGCCGCGCGACGATCGGCGCGAGGCGATTGTGCTGGCCGGCGGCGTCGAGCCCGCCTTCGGTCGTGCGCTCCTCGCGCCGCTCAGGGACGATGCATGCCGCATGAGGTTTGTGGCGCAGCGCGATCTCGAGCATCTCGTCGGTCGCGGCCATTTCGAGATTGAGCGGCAGGTCCGTCGCCGCCTGGATGCGGGCGAGGTCGGCGTCGCGGATGTGGCGCCGGTCTTCGCGCAAGTGCGCGGTGATCCCGTCGCCGCCGCAGGCCGCGACGATCTCCGCCGCGCGCACCGGATCTGGGTGGTCGCCACCGCGCGCGTTGCGGATGGTCGCGACGTGATCGATGTTGACGCCGAGGCGCAGGCGCGCCCGCTCATCCTGAGCTTGTCGAAGGACCAACTTACTTGCGGCTCCCAGGCTTGGTCACCGGGAGGGCGGCCAGCGCGGCGGGTATCTCGTCCTCGGCGTAAGTGGGGAAGTTGATGTCGATCAGCGCATGGAACGGCACGTCGAACGGCAACTCGCCCTCGGTGCGGTCGACGATCGCCGCGAGCGCGAGGACCTCGCCGCCGGCGGCGCGGATCGCCTCCATCGCCTCGCGGCTGGAGAGCCCGGTGGTGACGACGTCCTCCACCACCAGCACCTTCTCGCCGGGCTTGAGACCGAACCCGCGGCGGAACTCGAACGTGCCTGTCGGCCGTTCAAGGAAGATCGCCTCCTTGCCCAGCGCGCGGCCCATCTCGTGGCCGATGATCACGCCGCCCATCGCGGGGGACACGACGATGTCGATCTGGCTGCGCAGCTCGCGGGGCAGCTTCTGCGCCAGGGCGATGGCGAGCCGGCCGGCGCGCTCGGGATCCATCAGCACCCGCGCGCACTGCATGTAATAGGGGCTGTGACGGCCCGAGGAGAGGCGGAAATGCCCCTCCAGCAGCGCCTCGCAGCTGCGGAATTCGTGCAGCACTTCTTCTTCGGTCATGAGTCGGCTTTTGCCCCCGAAATAAAGCGCCGGCGAGGTGTTGAAAAATGTCCCTAGATGCGCTTGAGGCACGGGGCAAGCGGGCGTATAGGCCCGCCCAAAGCCTCGACAGGGGGGCGTTCCGTGTCGTCTTTTCGGCGGGCGGAAGCGACAGGCGCCACGAACGGAAAGCTGCAAGACAGATGACTATCGGCAAGACGACGGCCCGGATTTTCACGACGATGTGGGCGGCGCTGATGCTGGCGCTCGCGCCTCAGGCCGCCTTCGCGCAGGACCAGAGCGCCGCGGTCGTGGACCGGGCGCCGGCCACTCTGGCGGCCCCCGCCGCCAACGCCACCGGCGCCGCCGCAGTGGGCGCGGTCGACGACAAGGCCGACGCCTCGACCACCAACGTCGCGCCGGGCGCCGATGCCTACGTCCCGATGAAGCCGACCCCGGGCAAGGGCATGCCGGTCGACGGCCGGATCACCCTGCAGGACCAGTACTCGCCCACCGGCCACTACGGCCTGTGGATGCACGACTGGGTGCTGATGCCGATCATCACCGCGATCTCGCTGCTCGTGCTGGTGCTGCTGCTTTACGTCGTGTTCCGCTTCCGCCGCGGCCGTAACCCGGTGCCCTCGCGCACGACGCATAACACTTTCATCGAGATCGTCTGGACGCTGGTGCCGGTGCTGGTCCTGGTCGCGATCGCGATCCCCTCGATCACGCTGCTCGCGCACCAGTACGAAAGCGCGCCGAAGAACGCGGTGACGGTCAAGGTCACCGGCTACCAGTGGTACTGGGGCTATACCTATCCCGACAACGGCGGGTTCGAGGTGATTTCGAACATGCTGCCCGACGCCGAGGCGGACAAGCGCGGCGAGCCGCACCACCTGGGCGTCGATAACCGCATGGTCGTGCCGGCCGGCGAATGGCTGCGCATCCAGACCACCGCGGCCGACGTGATCCACTCGTTCGCGGTGCCGAGTCTGTGGTTCAAGCTCGACGCGGTGCCCGGCCGCCTCAACGAGCGCCGCATGTTCATCCGCGAGCCCGGCGTCTACTACGGCCAATGCTCTGAGCTGTGCGGGATCAAGCACGGCTACATGCCGATCGCGGTCGAAGCGCTGCCGCGCCCGCAGTGGGAGGCCTGGGTCCGTTCGCAGGGCGGCACCGTCGGCAAGCCCGCCGCGGCTGCCGCGCCGGCGGCCGCTCCCGCCGTCGCGCCTCTCCAGCAGCCCGAGAGCGCTGCGCAGAAGCCCGCGGGCGAGCCTGCGTCCGCCCCGGCTCCGGCCGCCACTCCGGCCACCACCTGAACCGCGCCCGCCTGAACACTAACGAATTCAAATACGCGAAAGAGACGTCATG
>JBQCFR010000262.1:0-6112 GCA_051958885.1 Tsuneonella sp. | reverse complement strand
TTGGTCCGGTCGATCCGCCAGCCCCGCGCGGGCAGAACGACGTCCTCGGCCGGACGATGCGCGCCCGTCTTGTCAGTGGGTTCCATGTGGCGGGTAACAGCGCATCGCGGCTCGCGTTCCATGCGCGGCGTACCGAAGCTTGCCCCTGCCGCCGCACCGAGTCATAGCGGCGGCCATGAAGGCAGAAGGGTTGGGTAGGGGAGAGACCCTCCTTTCGGCAGGCGCGCGGTTCGAGCGTTCGCCGGGGCTGCTCGCGCGCCTCCTCGCTCCGGGCTTTCACAAGATTCTCGACCGCATCGATGCCGGGCTTGAGAAGGGATCCATCCGCGGACGTCTGCCCGACGGCACGACGCGCCTGCTCGGCGGCCGCGCGCCTGGCTTCGAGGCCGAAGTGGAGATCCGCGATTGGCGCGCGCTGATGCGGCTGGCGACCAACGGGTCGATCGGCTGGTACCAGGCGTGGGAAGCCGGCGAATGGTCGAGCCCCGACCCGGTGCCGCTGTTCGCGCTGTTCATGGCCAACGGCGACGCGCTCGGGAATGTCGGCCGCGCGCGCGGTCCGTTCCGTCTGGCGGCGTGGCTGGCGCACCGGCTCAACCGCAACACCCACTCGGGCGCGCGCCGCAACATCGAGGCGCACTACGACCTCGGCAATGACTTCTATTCGCCGTGGCTGGGCAAGACGATGACGTATTCGAGCGCGCTGTTCGCCCGCTCGCCCGTGCCCAATCGCGCCCAGCAGGAGATGGAGCCGCTCGACTACGCGCAGCTCACCAAGATCACCGCCATGCTCAACCGGGTGGCCGTGGGACCCGGCAAGAAAGTGCTGGAGATCGGCTGCGGCTGGGGCGCATTGGCGAGCGCGGCCGCCGGCGCCGGCGCAGAGGTGGACGCGATCAGCCTGTCGGACGAGCAGATCGCGTTTTGCCGCGCGAAGGCCCCGGCGCCGAACAATCCCCACTACATGAAGCGCGACTACCGGGACGTCGGCGGGCAGTACGATGCGATCGTCAGCGTGGAGATGGTCGAGGCGCTCGGGCGCGAATACTGGCCGACCTACATGGACTGCATCGCGCGCAACTTGGCGCCAGGCGGGCGCGCTGCGATCCAGTTCATCTCGATGAAGGACAGCCTGTTCGAGGCCTATGCGCGCAGCGCCGACTTCATCCAGGCCTACATCTTCCCCGGCGGGCTGCTGATCCGCACCAGCGAATTCCGCCGCCTCGCCGAGGAACGCGGCCTCGCCTGGCGCGATCAGGCGGACTTCGGGCAAGATTATGCCGAAACATTGAAGTTGTGGCGCGCGAACTTCGACGCCGCTGCCGCCGCGAATCGTTTACCCAGCGGCTTCGACGATCGCTTCGTGCGGCTGTGGCGCTATTACCTGATGTACTGCGAGGGCGGCTTCCGCGGCGGCGGGATCGACGTCCACCAGGTCACGCTGATCAAGGGGGAATGAGGATGCGCAAGCTGCTTGCGGCAATCGCCGCGCTGACGCTTACCGGCTGTGCCGCGACGACAGCGGTCGAGCCGGTGCGGATGGTTCAGCCGACCAGTCCTATCCCGATCGCTCAGCAGCAGGTGTTGTTCTGGGACGACGCGACCCGCGCCGACCGCTTTCGCCGGATGGAAGATTTCTTCGCCGGCTACGAGACCACCCCGTCGCCGCATCCGCGCCCCTTGCCCGAGGGCGCGCCGTTCGACGCCGCCACGGTGCAGGCGCTCGACGCCTCTGTCGGCAGCCAGAATGCCGCCGGCATCAGGGTGCTGCAGGACGGCAAGGTGCGCGACGAGAAGTACGGGCTCGGCTTCACTCCGACCGGACGCTGGACGAGCTTCTCGGTCGCCAAGAGCTTCACCTCGACGCTGCTCGGCGCGGCGCTGAACGACGGGTTCATCAAGAACCTCGACGATCCGGTCACGCGCTACGTGCCCGACCTCGCGGGCACCGCTTACGACGGCGTGACCGTCAAGCAGCTCGCGACGATGACCTCGGGCGTGAAATGGAACGAGGACTACACCGATCCCAACAGCGACGTCGCGAAGATGCTTTCGGTGACCCCCAAGCCGGGCGAATCGCAGGCGGTCGCGTATGCCCGCACTCTGACGCGCGAGGCGCCCGCCGGGCAGAAGTGGGTCTACAAGACGCTGGAGACGGGGCTGCTCGGCGTGCTCGTCGAGAAGGCCACCGGCAAGCCGCTGGCGGTCTACGCCAAGGACAAGATCGTCGATCCGGCGGGCTTCGCCGGCGGGCTGTTCTGGATGACCGACCTGTCGGGCGGCAACATCGGCGGGTGCTGTCTGTCGCTGCGCCTCGCCGACTATGCCCGCATGGGCCAATTCGTGCTGGAAGGCGGTCACGGCGTGGTGCCCGACGGATGGTTCGCGCAGGCCGGCGGCCAGCAGGTCGATTTCCATGAAGGCGGGTTCGGCTACGGCTACCAATGGTGGACCTATCCCGGCGGCAACTTCGGCGCGCAGGGCATCTTCGGCCAATCGATCACGCTGGTGCCGAGCGAGCGGCTGGTGATCGCGATCGTCTCGAGCTGGCCGAGCGCGACAGGCAAGGACCTGTCCGCGGCGCGGATGAAGCTGACGCAGCGGCTGATCGCGGCGGCGCGCTGATCAGCAGGTGCGATAGACCCCGCCGCCCGTGTAGCGGGCGAGGATGTTGTCGTGCACGATCGGGCTGAGCAGCTCCTGGAAGGCGCAGCCGACGATGCAATTGTCCCACCACACCACCTCCGCCTGCAGCGATTCGAGGCCGGGCATGGTCAGCCAGCAGAGCTGACCCGGATGCATCCGGTTGATCGCGGCGGCGGAGAAGCCGGAGATCGAAAGGTCGTGGACAACGGTCTGGAATGCGCGGCCGCCCGAGGCGCGTAGCTGTCCCGGAATGGTGAGCTTGGTGCGCGGGCTGCAGCGGTCTTCCTGCGCTGCGAAGTGATAGCGATCCTGCGTCTGGCTCATCATGGGCTTGGACCTTTCGCGACTGCACGGGCCGCGCGGGGGCCGGGCGGCTAGGCCTCGAAACTGCCGCGATCGGGTTTCCCGAGGGTAATCGGTCAAGGTTACGCGATCTTAACCACGTGCCTAGCCCACGCGTTCACGATGTCCGGTCGGCCAATCCTCACCCAGCAGCGCGACCACCCGCTCGGCGACCGCCTCGGGCGGCTTGACGCTTGCCGGATCCTCGCCCGGGTAGGCCTTGGCGCGCATCGCGGTGCGCGTGGCGCCGGGATCGACGATCGCGACGCGCACGTTGCCGAGATTCTCAACTTCCTGGGCGTAGCTCTCGAGCAGGTTCTCGAACCCCGCCTTGGTCGCGCCGTATGCGCCCCAATACGCGCGCGGAGCCTGGCCCAGCGAACTCGTCAGCCCGATCACCCGGCCGGCATCGGCGCGCTTGAGCATCGGGTCGAAGGCCGCGAGCAGCGCCTGGGTGGCAAGCAAGTTCGTTGTCACTGCTTGCCCGAACTGCTTGGGATCGATGTGCACCACCGGGCTCAGCGCGGGCAGGTAGGCAGCCGAGATAACCAGCACGTCGAGCGCATCCCACCGCTGGCGGATCGCGGCGGAGAGCCGCGCGATGCCGTCCTGCTCGCCCAAGTCGAGCGGCGCGATCGTGGAGTTGCCGCCGGCGGAGTGGATCTCGTCCTCCACCGCCTCGAGCGCCTTCACATCGCGGCCGGTGAGCACGACGTGCGCGCCGGCGGCGGCGAGCGCCCGCGCGGTCGCCGCGCCGATGCCCTTGCTCGATCCGGTGACCAGCGCAAGCCGGCCGGCGAGCGTCATTTCGGAAGGCATCAGGCGACCTTGTGAACGGGGAAGGGAAGCTGAGTGTCGCGGGCCTCGCGCGCGGCGAGGTCGGTCAGCGCGGTGGGGTCGTCACCGGTGAAGCAGGCGTCGCAGAACTGCGGGCAGGCAGGATTGCGGTTCTGCCGGCTGACCGCGCGGTAGAGCCCGTCGATCGAGACGAAAGCGAGGCTGTCCGCCTTGATGAATTCGCGCATCGGCTCGACCTCCATGCGCGCGGCGAGCAGCTTCGAGCGTTCCGGCGTGTCGACCCCGTAGAAGCACGAATGCGCCGTCGGCGGACTGGCGACACGGAAGTGCACCTCGGTCGCACCCGCATCGCGCATCATCTCGACGATCTTCATGCTGGTCGTCCCGCGCACGATCGAATCGTCGATCAGCACGATGCGCTTGCCTTCGACCAGCCCGCGATTGGCGTTGTGCTTGCGCTTCACGCCCGAATGGCGCGCGCTGTCGCCCGGTTGAATAAAGGTCCGCCCGACATAGTGCGACCGGATGATCCCAAGCTCGAACGGGATGCCCGATTCCTGGGCATACCCGATCGCGGCGGGCACGCCGCTGTCGGGCACCGGCACCACGAGGTCGGCCTCGACCGGCGCCTCGATCGCCAGCTCGCGTCCGATCGCCTTGCGCGCCGCGTAGACCGGCCGCCCGTCGAAGATCGAGTCCGGCCGGCTGAAATAGACGTGCTCGAAGATGCACGGCCGCGGAGCGTAATTGCCGAACGGGTGCAGCGAATCGACGTTGCCGTCGAAATCCACCCGCACGATCTCGCCCGGCTGGACCTGGCGGACGTAATCCGCGCCGACGACGTCGAACGCCACCGTCTCTGACGCGAACACCGTCGCATCGCCGAGCCGGCCCC
Source organism: Tsuneonella sp. (assembly GCA_051958885.1). GTDB lineage: Bacteria > Pseudomonadota > Alphaproteobacteria > Sphingomonadales > Sphingomonadaceae > Tsuneonella. The sequence continues at coordinate 1,431 of JBQCFR010000262.1, read as the reverse complement.
TCTGCAGCGGGCGGATGCCGAGCGGATCGCGGCAGGCGATCATTCCCTGCGGGGTCATCACCACCAGTGCGTAGGCCCCTTCGACCAGACGCAGCGCGTCGATCAGCCGGTCGATCAGCGTCGGGTAGCGGCTCGTGGCGACGAGGTGGATGATCACCTCGGTGTCACTGGTCGATTGGAAGATCGCGCCCTTGCGCACGAGTTCCTCGCGCAGCGCGCGGGCGTTCGAGATATTGCCGTTGTGCGCCACCGCGAAGCCGCCGCTGGCGAGCTCCGCGTAGAGCGGCTGGACGTTGCGCAGGCCCGATCCACCGGTGGTCGAGTAGCGCACGTGGCCGGCCGCCATCATCCCTGGCAGTTCGGCCATCGCCTCACCGGTGGAGAAGTTCTCCGCCACGTGGCCGAGCCCCTTGCGCGAGAAGAACTCGGCACCGTCGAAGCTGGTGATCCCGGCCGCTTCCTGCCCCCGGTGCTGCAGCGCGTGCAAGCCTAGCGCGGTGATCGCAGCCGCGTCGTCGGCGCCGATCGCGCCGAACACGCCGCATTCCTCGCGAAGCTTGTCGCCGTACTCGTCGACGAACGGATGTGTGCTGATCATGTGCTGCGCGTGGGCCTCGCTGCTCGCGGCGCTCAATGGCGATGTTGCAGGGGGATTACAAGGGCGGCCCTAGCGCACTGCGGCTGAACCGAGGATTTCATTGCGCCGGTTAGCACGCGTCCCTAAACCGCGCGCCGATGTTGACGACTGCGAAGCCGCGCCCTTGATCCTCTCCCCGTTCGAATGGACCATCGCCAAGCGCTATCTGCTGCCCGGGCGCGGGGAGGCGTTCATTGCGCTCGTCGCCGGCATCAGCGTGGGCGTGGTCATGCTGAGCGTCGGGTTGCTGATCATCGTGATGAGCGTGATGAACGGCTTCCGCGGCGAGCTCCTGGACAAGATCGTCGGTCTCAACGGGCACGCGATCATCCAGGCCTACGGCGGCCGGCTCGAAGGCTGGCAGCAGATCCTGCAGGACGTGCGCAAGACGCCGGGCGTGGTGCGCGCGACGCCGCTGATCGAGCAGCCGTTGCTGACCACCTTCAACGGCCGGGTCGAAGCGGTGCTGGTGCGCGGCAACACGCCGGAAGACATCAAGCGGCTGACGCCCAATCTGATCGCGGGCGATCTCAGCGAACTCAGGGCGGATTCCGGCAACGTCGCAATCGGCGCACGCCTCGCCGAGAACATCGGCGCACATGTCGGCGACACGATCACGATCATTAACCCGGCTGGCCGCTCCACGCCGTTCGGCACCGTGCCGCGCCAGGTCGGCTACCGCGTGGCGGCCATCTTCGAGATCGGGATCTACGACTATGACCAGTCGTTCGTCGTCATGCCGATTCCCGATGCGCAGACGCTGCTGCTCACGGGCGATTCGATCGGATTGATCG
>JBQCFR010000261.1:0-3729 GCA_051958885.1 Tsuneonella sp. | reverse complement strand
GTGATGGTCGAAGGTATCGCCACCCAGCTCGATCCCGCGATCAACATGTGGGACGTCTCCGCCCCGTTCGTGCGCGACTGGATTCGCGACGAGCTGGGGCCCGAGGCCGCGCTCGCCGAGCGCATCCGCCGCGACACCCAGACGCTGCTGCGCGTGCCCGACCTGATCCGCCGGATCGAAGACATGTTCCCGCCGCGCGGCGGGGCGCCGGAGGAACCGCCGCTACCCTACATCCCGCTGATGTGGGAGCGGGTCGAGCGCACCGGGGTGCACTGGATGCACCTGATCCTCGGCGCCATCCTCGGTGCAGGCGTGGTCGCCGGTGCGATTGCCGGCGGGTGGATCGGGTAGCGCGCGAAGATCAGGTGAGCCGGTGCGGCAGCACCCGGCTGCCGACCAGCGTCAACAGCACCGCCGCCGCTTCGAACAGCATCGGAAACCAGAACGCGTCCGCCGCGCCGTCGGCCGCCAGGCTGACGCAGCGGGCGAACAGGGCGATGCCGAACAGCAGCGCGGGGATCAGCAGCAGGTCGCCATTGCGCTTCCACGCGCCCCAGATCATCGCTCCGCCGCCGACGAAGAACAGCGCGGGGAAATCCGCGCGCAGCACGGCAAGCCCCATCGGCCCGTCCGCCGACAGGCCGAAGCCCACCGCCGCGCCCGCGGGCATGAGCAGGAACTGCAGCCCCAGGACCAGGAACAGCAGCCCTTCGACGAAGATCAGCGCAGTCAGCACCAGGCGCATCGGCACTCCCCCTTTTGTTTGCCAGCGAAAGCTTACCGGCCGGGCAAGGGCTAACGCTAGGCCTAAATTAACCACCGTATGGCTTAGGGTGGCATGGAATTGTGGCACTCGCTAAGGATTGCGGGCGAAGTTAACGGGAGTTCGGCAGCAATGACGCCAGCGGGCGCGACTGCAGCGGGGGACGGATCGCGCGCATGAGCGGCCCGCGCATTCTGCTGGTCGTGGGTGGCGGGATCGCCGCTTACAAGTCGTGCGAGCTCGTGCGGCTGATCCGCAAGGGGGGCGGCTGGGTCACCTGCGTGCTGACCGAAGGCGGCAGCCACTTCGTCACCCCGATGGCGCTCGCCGCGCTGAGCGAGAACCCCGTCCACACCACCCTGTGGGACCTCAAGAACGAGGTCGAGATGGGGCACATCCAGCTGAGCCGCGAGGCCGATCTGGTGGTGGTCTGCCCGGCCACCGCCGACCTGCTCGCCAAGATGGCGGCCGGCATCGCCGACGATCTCGCCACGACGCTGATCCTCGCCACCGACAAGCCCGTGATGGCGGTCCCGGCGATGAACGTGCGGATGTGGGAACATGCCGCCACCCAGCGCAATGTCGAACGCCTGCGCGAGGCAGGGGTCGAGGTGATCGAGCCCGACGAGGGGGCGATGGCCTGCGGCGAATTCGGCAAGGGCCGCCTGCCCGATCCGGAAGTGATCTGGGCGGAGATTGCCGCGCATTTCGGAATTGCCGCCGATTGCGAGCCGCGGTCCGCGCCGGGCGGGATCGAAGCGCTCGAGCCAGAACCCGAGGTGCAGGGCAGGGGGCTCGGGAGCCTGCTTCATTCGCTGATCCCGCGCTCGACGCCCAAGCGCGAGGCAGCCGAGGAGGACTGGGAGTACGTCGCGCAGCCGCCGGAGCCCTGGAACGAAGCAGGCGGCGACGGCGCCGAGCAGCCAATCCCCGATCTCGGCGCGCCGATCATGGCCAGCAAGGGCAAGGCCAAGGCCGCCCCGCCGACCGACGCCGAGGCGATCAACCCCACGGTTTCGACCGGCGCCGGCGACCAGTTGCCCGAGCCCCTCGCCCCGCTCGCCGACGATCCGCTCGCGGGACAGCCTGATTTCGATGCTGCCCCCGATCACCGGCCGCTGTTCGGCAAGCATGTGCTCGTCACCGCCGGGCCGACGCATGAGCCCATCGACCCGGTGCGCTACATCGCCAACCGCTCGAGCGGGAAGCAGGGCTTCGCGATCGCGTCCGCCGCGGCGGCGCTGGGGGCGCGGGTCACGCTCGTCGCCGGGCCGGTGCACCTCGCGACGCCGGCGGGTGTCGACCGAATCGACGTCGAGACCGCGCGGGACATGGCCGAGGCCGTCAAGCGCGCCTTGCCGGCCGACGTGGCGGTCATGGTCGCCGCGGTCGCCGATTGGCGCACGCGCGACTACGCGCCCGAAAAGGTAAAGAAGCGCGGCTCGGCGCCCCCTGCGCTAATGCTGACCGAGAATCCCGACATCCTCGCCAACCTCGCCGCCACTGTGAAGCAGCGCCCGTCGCTGCTGGTCGGCTTCGCGGCCGAGACCGAGGACGTGATCGAGAACGCGCGGACCAAGCGCAAGCGCAAGGGCGCGGACTGGATCGTCGCCAACGACGTCTCGGGCGGGCTGGGCAACAGCGTGATGGGCGGCGAGCGGAACCGCGTCCACATCGTCACCGAGAAAGGCATCGAGGACTTGCCCGAGATGCCCAAGGAACAGGTGGCGATGGCGCTCGCTGAGCGCATCGCCGAAGAGCTGGCGCGGATCGACGCCGCGTGACCGCGCCGGTGCCGGTCCGCATTCGCCGCTTGCCGCACGGCGAGGGATTGGCGCTTCCCGCCTATGCCACCCTCGGCGCGGCGGGGATGGACGTGCTCGCCGCGGAGGCCGTCACGCTCGCCCCCGGCGCGCGGCACGCGGTGGCCACGGGTTTCGCGGTGGCGATGCCGGCGGGCTACGAAATCCAGGTGCGCCCGCGCTCGGGTCTCGCGCTCAAGCACGGCATCTCGGTGCCCAATACGCCCGGCACGATCGATTCGGACTACCGCGGCGAGCTCAAGGTCATCCTGATCAACCACGGTAACGAGCCGTTCGAGATTGCGCGCGGGGACCGAGTGGCACAGCTCGTGCTCGCACCGGTGACCCAGGCCGCGTGGGAGGAGGTCGCCGAACTCGATGAGACCGAGCGCGGAGCAGGCGGGTTCGGCTCGACCGGCGGCCACGCGCGCCTCTAGCACAAGTAAAAGCGGGCCTGCTTCGCAGCAGGCCCGCTTCCTTGGTGATCGCTGTGTCCGCCGGAGCGGGGTGACTTAGCGGTTGGTCCGCTGCACCGGCATGTTCTCCGGCGCGATCGAGATGCGCACGGTCTCGCCCGAGTTGCCCGGGAAGTCGGTGAACATCGCCTCGACCAGGTTCGGCACCAGGTACTGCAGCCGGTTCGAGGTCGAGACCGCCTGGGCCTTGCCTTCGAACAGGCGCTGGCCATCCGCGCGGCGGTCGATCTTCAGGTCGATGCCGCTGGTGTACACGGTGTAGGTGCGCAGGTCGGAGTCGAAGAACGGATCGTAGAAGCCGTAGCTCCACGGCCCGCCGCGATAGCCGAAGCGGCTGAAGCCGTAGGGCCGGTAGTAGCCGAAGCGGCTGAAGCCGTAGCCGTACCACGGGCTGTAGAACGGATCGTTGAAGCCCGTCGACGTCACGCGCTCACGGCCCTTGTCGACGCCGTAGTCGAACTTGACGACCAGGTCGGCGTTCGCCGGCACAGCGGCTTCGGTGTAGCCGAGTTGGCGCATGTGAGCCGCGACATACTGCGCGTACTGCGAAAACTCGAGGCCGCCAGCCATCGCCGGGTCCTCGGCGAAGACCGCGAAGGTCTGGCCGGCAGGAGCCGGAAGCTGCGTCTGGAAGCGCGAGACGTCGGCGTTGAACGGGGTGGCGCAAGCGGCAAGCGTGGCGAGCAGA
>JBQCFR010000260.1:0-2641 GCA_051958885.1 Tsuneonella sp. | reverse complement strand
AGCCCTGCGGCAGATCGCCGCGTCACCCGCGGCACGCGGCCTGGCCGATGACGCCGCGGTGCTCGAAATCGGCGGCGAGGCGCTGGTGCTGACGCATGACACCATGGTCGAGGGTGTCCATTGGCTCTCCGGCCAGGACCTTGCCGATGTCGCGTGGAAGCTCGTCGCGGTGAATCTGTCGGACCTGGCGGCGAAGGGCGCGGAGCCAATGGGGGTGCTGCTCGGATATATGCTCGGCGCCGGCGACGAGCGGTTTCTGGCTGGGCTCGAGGAAGCGCTGGCGGCGTTCGATGTGACGCTGCTCGGCGGTGATACGGTTGCCGGCGGGCCGCCGCGCACGTTCGGGCTGACGGCGGTCGGCCGCGCCGCGCACCGCCCGGTGCCCTCGCGCGCGGGAGCCCGCGCCGGGGACGAGCTGTTCGTCACGGGCGTGCTCGGTGCGGCGCTGGCGGGTTTCGAAGCGCTGCGCGACGGGAGCGAAGCGGACAGCGCGGCGTATCGCCGACCGCTGCCGCTGCTCGCCGAAGGACGCGCGCTCGCGCCGCAGGTGACCGCGATGATGGACGTGTCGGACGGGCTGCTGCTCGACGCATCGCGGCTGGCGCGGGCGAGCGGCGTGACGATCGCGGTCGACACCGCGGCGGTGCCGATTGCGCTGCCCGAAGCGCGCCGCGGAGAGGCGCTCCGGTGGGGAGACGACTACCAGTTGCTGTTCACGCTTCCCGCCGGCGTGGAGCCCGCTGTCCCGGCGCACCGGATCGGGCGCGTTTTGGCGGCGGGGATCGCGCCCTTGCTGATCGACGGCAAGGCGCCCGCGCCCGGCGATCGGCTCGGCTACCAGCACCGCGCTTAGCGGTAGTGACAGGCCCCGGTGCAATTCGCGCCCTTCGGGCTTGCGCGCCCTTGTGCTTGCCTATAGCCCTCCACCCCGAGCCCGGCCAACGGGCCATTTTCCACGCAATAAGCAGGGAGGGGACCTCATCGTGGACCTCGTAGTTATAGCGATAATTCTAGGGTTGCTGGCCGTGGTCTACGGCTTCGTCACCAGCCGCCAGGTGCTCGGTTCGAGCGCCGGCAATGCCAAGATGCAGGAAATCGCCGCCGCCATCCAGGAAGGCGCGCAGGCCTATCTCAGGCGGCAGTACACCACCATCGGTATCGTCGGCGTGGTCGTCGCCATTCTCGTGGCGCTGTTCCTCGGCCCGATCTCGGCCGCCGGCTTCGTGCTCGGCGCGATCCTCTCGGGCGTGGCCGGCTTCATCGGCATGAACATCTCGGTGCGCTCCAACGTGCGCACCGCGGCCGCCGCGCAGAGCGGGCTGCAGCAGGGCCTGACGCTGGCGTTCCGCGCCGGTGCGATCACCGGCATGCTCGTCGCCGGTCTCGCGCTGCTCGCGATCGCGGTGTTCTTCTATGTCCTGACCCGCTCGATGGGCCTTGCGGTCAACGACCGGGCGGTGGTCGAAGCGCTGACCGCGCTGGCCTTCGGCGCCTCGCTGATCTCGATCTTCGCGCGTCTCGGCGGCGGCATCTTCACCAAGGCCGCCGACGTCGGCGCCGACCTCGTCGGCAAGGTCGAGGCGGGCATTCCGGAGGACGATCCGCGCAACCCGGCGGTGATCGCCGACAACGTGGGCGACAACGTGGGCGACTGCGCCGGCATGGCCGCCGACCTGTTCGAAACCTACGTCGTCACCGTCGGCGCGACGATGGTGCTCACCGCGCTGCTGATCAAGGGCGCGGGCGACCTGCTGCCCAACCTGATGGCGCTGCCGCTGCTGATCGGCGGCGTGTGCATCGTCACCTCGATCATCGGCACCTATTTCGTCCGCCTCGGCGGCTCGAACAACGTGATGGGCGCGATGTACAAGGGCTTCCTGGTCAGCGCGGTCCTGGCCATCCCGGCGATCTGGTACGCCACCGACGTGGCGCTCGGCGGGCTCGCCACGCCGTTCACCGTCGGAGCGACCGCGTTCACCGGCATGGACCTGTTCTGGTGCGCGCTGCTGGGCCTGGTGATAACCGGGCTGATCATCTGGATCACCGAGTATTACACCGGCACCGGTTTCCGCCCGGTCCGCTCGATCGCCAAGGCCTCGGAGACCGGCCACGGCACCAACGTGATCCAGGGCCTCGCAATCAGCCTCGAGGCGACCGCGCTGCCGACGATCGTGATCGTCGCCGGCATCATCGTCGCGTACCAGCTGGCCGGCCTGATCGGCATCGCCTACGCGGCGACCGCGATGCTGGCGCTCGCCGGCATGGTCGTGGCGCTCGACGCCTACGGCCCGGTGACCGACAACGCCGGCGGCATCGCCGAGATGGCGGGGCTCGACGACAGCGTGCGCGAGAAGACCGACCTGCTCGACGCGGTGGGCAACACCACCAAGGCGGTGACCAAGGGCTACGCGATCGGATCGGCCGGCCTCGCCGCGCTGGTGCTGTTCGCCGCCTACACCACCGACTTGCGCGAGTTCTTCCCGAACCTGACGGTCAACTTCAGCCTCGAGAACCCGTACGTCATCGTCGGGCTGCTGCTCGGCGCGCTGCTGCCCTACCTGTTCGGATCGATGGGCATGACCGCGGTCGGCCGCGCGGCGGGCGACGTGGTGATCGACGTGCGCGACCAGTTCCGCAACGA
>JBQCFR010000259.1:0-7040 GCA_051958885.1 Tsuneonella sp. | reverse complement strand
GGCGTTCATCCCCTGGTTGTCGTCGAGAATCCAGCCGATCTCGCCGCGTTCGGTGCCGTAGGCGGCGTGGGTGTCGCGGCGGATCTGGCTGATCATCATGAAGGCGAGCTGGCTCGCCAGGCGCGAGTTGTGGAATTCCTTGAGCACGCCCATCAGCGGGACCCGCGCATTCTTGCCCACCGGCTTGCGCAGCCAGCGCAGCATCGTGAACCAGCCGAACGGAAGCAGCTTGCCGCCGGCCTTGAGCAGCGGCTCGTTCACGTCGGGCAGCGCCAGCATGAAGGCGACCGGCCGTCCGTCGAGCTCAGCGATGCGCGTCAGCTCCTTGCGGATCAGCGGCTTGAGCTTCTTCGCGCCGTATTCGATCTCGGCCTCGGTGAACGGCACGAAGCCCCAGTTGTTCGACCACGCATCGTTGAGGATGTGGAGCACCGTGCGCACGTCGTGCGTGTAGTTCTCCATGTCGACCGGGCGGATGCGGATGCGCGGGTTGCGCTCGCCGGAGGCGACGATGCGCTGGATCAGCGGCGGGAAATCGTGCGTCACGTCGAGGTCGTAGGTCAGCAGCTTCTTGGCCGGCGCGTACCCCGCGCCCTCTATCCACGCCTGGTACTGCGCCGGGTGGTGGCCCATCATGATCATAGGCGGATGATCGTGGCCCGCCACCAGCAGGCCGGGCTCTTCCCACATCGACAGGCTGATCGGCCCGAGCGCGGTGGTCATCCCCTTGCCGCGCAGCCAGTCCTCGACCGCCGCGAGCAGCGCCTTGGCCGCCGCTTCGTCGTCGGCGTCGAAATAGCCCCACAGCCCGGTGCCCGGGCCGAAGCCCTGCGCCGGCTTCATCGCGAGCACGAGCCCGTCGATGCAGCCGGCGATCCGGCCGACCGGCTTGCCGCCGCGGCGCGCGATGAACAGCTTCACCTCGGCGTGCTCGAACAGCGGGTTCTTGCGCGGGTCGACCAGCTCGAGCTGCTCGGAGCGCAACTGCGGCACCGCATTGGGCGTCTCCGCGGCGAACCTGCGGCCGAGGTCGACGAACGCCTCGCGCCCCTTCTTGCCCTCTACGGGCGCGACAACTATCTGCGCGTCGGTCACTTGGCGGTCCTGTTCAGCGGCGGTTAGCCCTGTGGAGGCTATCGCTTCCTTGTCAAGCGGAGGGCTCCCGCGCGCGGGGACATTGTCCCGTCCGGCGATTGTGCTGTACAGCCGCCCTTACCCGAGAAACCACCCGACGATGAACGTGCACCAGACTGTCCCGCCCGCCGAGCTGACCGCCGAGATGCCCCCCGAGCTGCCCAACCGCAGCGCGCTGGCGGACGACAAGGCGATGCTGCGCGCTGCGCGCGACCTGGTGACCGATCTCACGGCGGCGCGCGCGGGCATTTATTGGCCCGACATGCTTCTCTCGGCCGGCCTCGGCTACGCGGCGATGGCAGGGGCGATCGCCGTGTCGAGCTTGCCGACAGCGCTCGCGCTGGGGGTCGTCTCGGCGCTCTGCCTCTACCGCGCGCTGCTGTTCATTCACGAATTGACGCACATCCACCGCGATGCGCTGCCCGGCTTTCGGCTGGCGTGGAACCTGCTGGTCGGGATTCCGCTCCTCACACCGTCGCTGATGTACGAGAACGTGCACACGCTGCACCACGCGCGCACGCGCTACGGCACCAGCGAAGACCCCGAGTATCTGCCGCTCGCGCTGATGAAGCCGTGGTCGTTGCCGATGTTCATCGTGGTGGCGCTGTTGCTACCCATCGGGCTGTTGCTGCGCGCGGCGGTGCTGGTGCCGCTCGGCGCGATTGTGCCCGCCGTGCGCCGGATCACCTGGCAGCGCGCCTCGGCGCTGGCAATCAACCCCGATTTCCGCCGCCGGCCCGCCGAGGGTGAGTTCCGGCGGCAGGTTCTGTGGCAGGAAACGAGTGTGTGGCTGTGGTCGTGGCTTCTGATCGCCGCCGCGCTGCTGTGGGACTGGCGGCCGCTGGCAATTGCGCTGGCGATCGTCTCAGTGACGGCGCTGCTCAACCAGTTGCGCACGCTCGTCGCCCATCTGTGGGAGAACGATGGGGAGGCGATGTCGGTGACGGCGCAGTTCCTCGATTCGGTGAACGTGCCGCCGCCCGGGAGAATTGCCGAGTTGTGGGCGCCGGTCGGGCTGCGCTATCACGCGCTGCACCATTTGATGCCGTCGATGCCGTATCATTCGCTGGGCGAGGCTCACCGGCGGCTGGTCGCGCATCTCGGGATCGATTCGACCTATCACGCGGCGAACCACCCGGGGATGCTGGTGCTGGTGGGCCGCATTGCGCGCAGCACGATGCGGCGTCGCTGACGCGCCAGGGATCTGCGACCGGCACCCACGAAAAAGGGGTCACCTCCATGGAAGTGACCCCCCTGTCCGCGTCCGCGGCTCTTGCGAGCCACTGGAGGCGTGACGATCGCTAAACGCGTGCGTTACTTAGCGGCAGCGGTGTCGGTCGCCGTTGCGGTCGCCGTCGCGGTCGCTTCGGTCGAGGCGGTGTCGGTTGCCATCGGAGTGGCGGTATCGGTCGCCATGCCGGTGTCAGTCGCCATCGCGTCCGGCGCCGCGGTGTCGGTTGCCATCGCGTCCGTCGTGGCGGCGTCGGTCGCGGTGTCGTCCTTGGCAGTGTTGTTGCAGGCCGAGAGCGCAAGGGCGGCGCCGAGCACCGGAAGGATCAGCTTCTTCATGTGAAATCTCCTGAGTGGTCCGTCGAAAAACTCTAATCCCGGTCGACAGTTCCGAGAATAGTGTCAGAAATGTGTCATTCCTCGGTGCGTATTAGCACCGTCTCGCCGATGAGCAAGAACAGCAGGAACGGCGCCCAGGCTGCCAGGAATGGCGGATATCCGCCGAAGCTCCCCATCGCGAGCGCGGCATTGTCGACCACGAAGTAGGCGAAGCCCAGCGCCATCCCGATCACCGCGCGCACGAACACCTGGCCCGAGCGGGCAAGACCGAACGCCGCAATCGCTCCCAGCAGCGGCATCAACACCGCAGACAGCGGGCCGGACAGCTGGTGCCACCAGGTTGCTTTGAGCTCGCTAGTGCGGCGACCGGCAGCCTGGTAGTCGTCGATCGACCGCAGCAGCCGCCAGAACGATTGCTGATCGGCGCTGACCTTGCCCAGGTCGATCTGCTCGGGCGTGATCTTCTGGCCGACGACGATCGCCGGAATCTTCCTGGTCTCGGCCGAGCCGACATCGAAGCGGGTGGCCTGCTGCAATGCCCAGCCGGGATTGGCGTAGGTCGCATGGCTCCCGCGCACCTGATCGATGATCATCCCTTCGGGAGAGCGCCGGTAGAAGGTGACCCCGTCCAGCGTCATCGCGCGGCCCGATCCGGTCACCGTCGCGGCCGAGAGGATATTCGCGCCGTCGGTCACGTACACGTTCGCGTGAACGCCGGAGTCCCTGGGCACCTTGGTGTAATTGTTGGCCTGCCACGCACTGAGCGTCGCGTTGGCGCGGGTGACCACGCGCTCGTTGAAACCGAAGCTCATCACGCCGACCACCAGCGCGGTGAGGATCAGCGGCGCGAGCACCTGGTGAGCCGACAGACCAGCCGCCTTCATCGCGATCACTTCGCTGTTCTGGTTGAGCCCTACGAACGTGATGATCGTCGCAAGCAGGACCGAATAGGGCAGGAAGCGGGCGATCAGCTGCGGTATGCGCAAACCGGCATACGTCAGCAACTGCGCCTGGCCGTTGCCAGGCACGGCAAGGATGTCGCCGCTGGTGGACAGCAGATCGAGCATCATCAGCACCATCACCAGCATGACCAGCACCGCCAGGATGCGCACGATGAACAGCCGCGCAAGATAGAGCGTCAGCGTCCTCGACGGGAAGAAATCGAACTGCATGGGCTATTCGGCCGGCGCGAGATCGGGCTGGAGAATGCCGGGCCGAGGGCGGCGGATGAGCTTGCGCAGCCGCTTGCCGAGCTTCGCCGCGGCCGTCTCGAGCGCGCCGATCGCCTGCCCGCCGGGCACGAAGGCGACGCGGTAGTACATCCACAGGATGAGCGCGGCGAACACGGCGAATGGCACCCATAGCGCAATGAGCGGATCGATGCGCCCGAGCGCAGCGACGTCCTGCCCGTACTGGTTCACCTTGTGATAGGCGACCACCATCACGATCGCGACGAACACCCCGAGCGCGCTCGATGAACGCTTCGGCGGGATCGCCAGGGCGACCGCAAGCAGCGGCATCAGCACCATCATCACGACTTCGACGAGGCGGAAGTTGAAGCTCGCCTGGCTGGCGTCCCTCACGGTCGCGGGCGCGTCATGGCTCCAGCCGATCCGGAGGAGCTCGGGCAGGATATACTCGCGCTCGGCGTTGCCGCGTTTGCGGAACTTCTCGATCGCGGGCAGGTCGATGGGCAGGTCGTGCTGCGTGAAACTCAGCACCCGCGGCGTGATGCCGGGACTGTCCTGCACGATGGTGCCTTCCGTCAGCCGCAGGATGATGGTGTTGGGGTTGTCGCGCGTCGCGAGGAACGCGCCTTGGCGGGCCGAGATCGACAGCACCTGGCCCTTCTTGTCCGCCACGCGCGCGAAGATGCCCTTCAGAACCCGGCCTTGCTCCTCGCTGCTCTCGATCCGCAGCGCCATTCGGTCCTTCAGCGTGGTAAACTCGCCGACCTTGATGGAGGCTCCGAGGGCGCCGGACTGGAGTTCGTAATTGAGCCGTTCGTACCAGTAGCGGCTGACCGGCTGGATGTAGAACACCAGCGCCACGTTGGCGGCGATGAGCACCGCGGTGAGCGCGTAAGGCACGCGCAGCAGGCGGCCGTAGCTCTGGCCGACGGCGCGCATGACGTCGAGCTCGCTCGAGGTCGCCAGCTTGCGGAAGGCGAGCAGCGTGCCGAGCAGCAGCCCGAGCGGGATCGCCAGACTCGCGTACTCGGGCATCATCGAGGCCAGCATCTTGAACACGACCCCGATCGGGCCGCCTTCGGTGGCGACGAAATCGAACAGCCGCAGCATCTTGTCGACCACCAGCAGTGACGCTGCGAGGACGAACACGCCCAGCATCGGCACGATGACGAGCCGGAAGATATAGCGGTCGATGGCGGGGATGAACTTGAACAAGGGGCCGTTCGCTAGCTCTGGGTTGCGCGGCCCTTAGCGCGGAATCGGCGAGCGGTCATGCCCCGAAGTGCGCGCGGGCTAGCTAGGCCTTCTCGAGCGTGCACTGGAGCGGGTGCTGGTTCTGCCGCGCGAAATCCATCACCTGGTTCACCTTGGTTTCGGCAACCTCGTACGGGAACACGCCGCATACGCCGACGCCGCGCTGGTGAACGTGGAGCATGACCCGCGTGGCCTGCTCCATGTCCATCCGGAAGAACCGCTTGAGCACCATCACGACGAATTCCATCGGCGTGTAATCGTCGTTCAGCATCAGCACTTTGTACTGGCTCGGCTTCTTGGGCTTGGCCTTCGTCTTGGTGGCGACGCCCACCTCGCCGTCGATGTCGGGCCCGCGCACGTCGTCTTTACCCGCGGCACGGGCAGGGAGGGCATTGGCGGCAGGGCGGGAGTCGATCATCATCGGGCGCAATATCGTAAGCAGACGGCCAGCCGCAAGATGCGAGCGCAGGCGTTAAGGCGGTGCAAACGTCGGCTCGGCACGGAAACGGGCCGGACGGTATGACCGTCCGGCCCGTTATCGCGTCAGCCGGCGCGGAGAGGAGGAGCGCCGGCGAACAGTCGCAAGTGCCCTCAGGCGGCTTGCGAAACCTTCTCGGCCGCGAGGCTCATGCGGCTCGAGATCGGCGCGAAGGCGTCGTTCGCGAGCTTGAGCGAGACTTCCGCGTTCTTCGAGAAGCGGGCGACGGCGGCGTCGAAGTTGCGGCGGGCGATCTCACCCTGCAGCTTGAACAGCTCGGTCGGGCTCTTCACCGCGGCGAGCGCCTTGAGATCGGCGGTCGCGGTCGCGAACGCGTCCTTCGCGGCTTCGACTTCGCTGCGGGCCATGTCCTGCAGGCCGGCGCCGAAGATCTTGCCCGATTCGACGAGCGCTTCGACGTTGCCCTTGTTCATTTCGGTGACGTCGCCGGCATAGGCCTGCAGCTTCTCGTAAGCAGCCTTGGGGCGGTTCTGCACGTCGGCGGCGGCGTTCTTGACGGTGTCGCGGAATTCAGCGGTCTTCGCATTGGTCATGATCTTGTCCTTCAATGTGGATGCGGGGCGCGTGGGTGTGGTCTTCTGGAATTTCGGGGCTGCGGGAGCGGCTTCGGCCTTTGCCCGCACCTTGCGCGCGGGCTTCGCCTTGCGCTTGGCTCCGGGCGTCTTCTTCGTCTTTGCAGGGGCGGCAACCGCCTGGGCGATCTTGCCTTCGTTGACGGCAGGCTGCGTGTCCACCTCGATCGCCTCGGCAACCTTGCGGGCGCCGACGGTCGCCGACGCGTCGGCGTACGCCTTCTCGGCCGATGCCTCAGCGTGTGACTTGCTCTCGCCGGCCATAGACTTCGCTCCTATGCTGCAATGCACACAATAGGAGCGGGTCGGACGAAGTCAAGACATTTTTGTGCAGTGCACAATGGAGCAGCCGAGTGCTCCTCGAGATTCAGCGCATCTGCACATACCGGCCAGGCGCATCCTCGATTCCCGGATCGCCTTCGCCGCCCGGCCGGCGCTTGCCGGTCGCAGGAACCGTCGCCCCATCCTGGCTCTCCAGCCATTTCCGCCAGTAGGGCCACCAGCTCCCGGGGTGCTCTGTGGCGCCTGCGCGGAACTCCGCCAGAGTGTTCGCGCGGCTGTTGCCGGTCCAGTACTGGTACTTCTTCGCGTCGGGCGGGTTGACCACGCCTGCGATATGGCCCGACCCCGCCAGCAGGAACGTGGTGTCGCCGCGCAAGTGCCGCGTCAGCCGCCACACGCTCTCGGCCGGCGCGATGTGATCTTCGATCCCCGCCTGGATGAACGCCGGCGTGTCGATGCGCGTGAGGTCGATCGGAGTTCCGTCCGCCTCGAGCGCGTCGGGCACTACCAGGCGATTGTCGCGGTAGAGGTCGCGCAGAT
>JBQCFR010000258.1:0-17260 GCA_051958885.1 Tsuneonella sp. | reverse complement strand
TTCGTGGGACGGCTATCCCGCGGCGCGGCGGCGGCTGCTCGAGGCGGCGCGCGCGGCCGATGCCAATCTCTTCGTGCTATCGGGCGACAGCCACAATGCCTGGGCTTGCGAGCTCGGCGGCGCAGGCGTCGAGTTCGCCGGCACCAGCATAACCTCGCCCGGCGCCGAGACCTACCTGCCGTGGATCAAGGCGCCCGACCTCGCGCGGGCGCTGGTCGCCGCCAACGCCGATCTCACATGGTGCGAGACCGCCCGCCGCGGCTACATGGCGATCGAGCTCACGCCTGCGCGGGTGACCGGCGAGTGGCGCTTTCTCGACACGATCCGGGCGCGCAGCACCGCGCTCGCCGCGACCAACCGCCTCTCGGCCGACTACGGCGCGCGCAAGTTCTCCGCTTGAGCCGCCGCGCCGCGCCGCCTATATCGCCGCGCGTGACGCACCCGCGCGCCCTGCCGACTACTACCACTACCCCCGGGTTCCGGGGGCGGTCGGCCGCGCGCTAGCATCGCGGGCCGCCGCTGCCGGAGCGCACGGGCTCGCGGCGGCACGGCGTCTCCTTCGCGTTCCCGTTTCTCTCCCGACGCCCCTTCCGGGCCGCGCCGCCATGTGCCAAGGGCGCGCTCACCAGCGAGACGAGGACGATGAGCGAGCATTTCAGGATCAGCCTTCCCGACGGATCGGTGAAGGAAGTGGCCCCCGGCAGCACCCCCGCCGATGTCGCCGCGGCGATCGGCCCCGGCCTCGCCAAGGCGGCGCTGGCGGCGCGGGTCGACGGCGAGCTGCGCGACATCTCGCGGCCATTCGAGGGCGACGCCGAGCTGGCGCTGGTCACCGCGCGGGACGAAGCCGATGCGCTCGAGCTGGCGCGGCACGACTACGCGCACGTGCTGGCTGAAGCGGTGCAGTCGCTGTGGCCGGATACGCAGATCACGTTCGGCCCGTCCACCGACGACGGGTTCTACTATGACTTCGCGCCGAGCGCCGAACGCGGGCCGTTCACCGAGGAGGACCTGCCGGCGATCGAGGCCGAGATGCGCCGCATCATCGCCGCCGACAAGCCGCTCCGCCGCGAGGTCTGGAGCCGCGACGCGCTGATCGACTGGTTCAAGGCGCACGGCGAGAGCTTCAAGGCGGAATGGGCCGGCGAGCTGCCCGAAGGCGAGGAACTGACGGTCTATCACTCGGGTGAGGACTGGCTCGACATGTGCCGCGGGCCGCACCTCGCCAGCACCGGCAAGCTGGATCCCGCGGCATTCAAGCTCACCCGCGTCTCGGGCGCCTACTGGCGCGGGGACCAGAACAATCCGCAGCTTAGCCGCATCTACGGGACCGGGTGGCTGAGCAAGAAGCAGCTCGATGCGCACCTCCACCGGCTCGAGGAAGCGGCCAAGCGCGACCACCGCAAGCTCGGGCGCGAGATGGACCTGTTCCACTTGCAGGAAGAGGCGCACGGCAGCGTCTTCTGGCACCCCAAGGGCTACCTCATCTGGCGCGCGCTCGAAGCCTACATGCGCCGTCGGCTGGACCGGGCGGGCTATGTCGAGGTCAAGACCCCGCAGGTGATGGACGCCCGGCAATGGGAGAAGTCCGGCCACTGGGGCAAGTACCGGGAGAACATGTTCGTCATCCCCGACGAGGTGCCCAACACCGAGGACGAAGGCCCGCTGGTGTCGGACGAGGCCGAGTGGATGGCATTGAAGCCGATGAACTGCCCGGCGCACGTGCTGATCTTCAAGCAGGGCATCACCAGCTACCGCGACCTGCCGCTGCGCATGGCCGAGTTCGGCTGCTGCCACCGCAACGAGCCGCACGGCGCGCTCCACGGCATCATGCGCGTGCGCCAGTTCACCCAGGACGACGCGCATATCTTCGTGCGCGAGGACCAGCTTGTCGAGGAAGTACGCGCGTTCTGCGACTTGCTCGACAGCGTCTACCGCGATCTCGGCTTCGAGAAGTACGCGATCAAGCTCGCCCTGCGGCCCGAGAAGCGCTTCGGCTCGGACGAAATGTGGGACCAGGCCGAGCAGGAATTGCGCGACGCGGTCGCCGCTTCCGGCCGCGCGACAGAAGAGTTCGGGTGGGAAGAGCTGCCCGGAGAGGGCGCGTTCTACGCCCCCAAGCTCGAATTTCACCTGACCGACGCGATCGGGCGCACCTGGCAGGTCGGCACGATCCAGTCAGATCGCGTGCTGCCCGAACGTTTGGACGCCAGTTACATCGGAGAAGACGGTGAGAAACACCGTCCGGTCATGCTACACCGTGCTGTTCTGGGCACTTTCGAGCGCTTCATTGGCATCCTGCTGGAGCACTTCGCGGGCAAGTTGCCGCTCTGGCTGGCGCCGGTGCAGGCGGTGGTGGCGACGATCGTCTCCGATGCCGATGACTACGCCGAGGAGGTCCTCGCCAAGCTGCAGGCCGCCGGAATCCGCGCCGAGGCGGACCTCCGCAACGAGAAGATCAACTACAAGGTGCGCGAGCACAGCCTCAAGAAGGTCCCGCACTTGCTGGTGGTCGGCAAGCGCGAGGCGGAGGAGGGCACCGTCGCGGTGCGCACGCTCGGCGAGCAGCAGCAGAAGGTCATTCCGCTGGACGAGGCGATCGACTGGCTGAAGGTCGAAGCTACCCCGCCGGACTTGCGCCGCTCAGAACGGTAGCGCGCGGCCCGCGGCGATCAGCGCCAGCGCGCTGCCGCTGACGATCGCGACGCGCAGCACCTCGAGCCATTGCGACTCGAGCGAACGGGCGAGAGCGACTGCCTTGGCCATCGCGCCATGATGCGCGGCAAATCCTACCGCGGAGTTAAGGACGGCATCTGCTGGCTGGCGCAGTGGAAGCCGCCGCCGCCCGCGAGCACTGCGTCGGCGGGCAGCCCGATAGTGGCACGGTCCGGGAACAACGCGGCGATGGCCTCCACGCCTCCCGCGTCGTAGTTCGAACCGAAGGTGGGCACGACGACGAGGTGGCTCGTCACCGCGAAGTTGGCGTAGCTTGCCGGCTCGACGAAGTCGGCGCGCGAAACGAGCCCGGGTGAGGGAATCTCCACCATCTCGACCCCGAACGCTTCGGCCCGTGCCTTGGCGTCGGCGTAGATCGCGGCATTCGGGTCATGCGGGCCAGTGGCACGCGGCAACGCCAGCCGGTTCGGTCCAACGAAACGCGCGAGGTTGTCGACATGACCGTCGGTATGGTCGTTGATCAGCCCCTCGCCAAGCCATAGCACGCGATCGAACCCGAGATCGCGCGCAAGCCGCGCCTCGATCTCGCCGCGTGAGAGCCGGGGATTGCGGTTGGGGTTGAGCAGGCACTGCTCGGTGGTCACCACCAGCCCGGTACCGTCGCCATCGATCGCCCCGCCCTCGAGGATCCAATCGCCTATCTGCACCGGCAATCCAGCGGCCTCGGCGAGCTCCGCTCCGATCGTCTCGTCGCCCGCCATCACGTACTTGCCGCCCCAACCGTTGAAGCCGCAGCGCAGCGCGGTGCCGTCGGCGCGGACCAGCGGCCCCGTGTCGCGCAGCCAGATGTCGCCGTAGGTGCGCCGCTCGAGCGCCACCGCGCCCGAGACGAGCGCCCGAGCCCGCGCTTCGTTCGCGGCGTCGCGCACCAGCAGCCGCACCGCCTGGCCGCTCTCCGCGACTGCGTTCGCGAACGCGGCGATCTGCTCCTGCGCGCGCTCGAGCACTTCGGGCCATTCGTCGGCGAGGTGCGGGAAGCCGATCCACAGCCAGTCCTGCGGCGCCCATTCGGGTGGCATGCGGGCGGTCATCGGACGGCTCAGCAGCCGCCGTCGCCGCCGCAATCCTTGTCGCGGATGGCGCGGAATTCGTCGGCGGGGCGCCAGTTGGGCCACAACGCGCCCTCGGCGAGCGTGCGGCCGAGCCGATAGTAGAGCGCCAGGTCCTCGGTCAGCCCGCTCCAGTCCCAATCGTCCGACCATTCGTCGCTCGGCTGGTGGTAGCGGTTTTCGACGTAGTCCTTCGCCAGCGCCTCGCCCGCGGCCTTGCCGCCGACGACCAGATCGGGCCCGCGGCCGATGTCGAACATCGGCACCCCGCGCTTGGCGAAGCTGAAGTGGTCGGAGCGGTAGTAGTGGCCCTTCTCGACGCTCTCCTCGGGGCTTTCGGCGAGCCCTTCGGACGCCAGCACGCTGCGGAACAGGTCGTTGAGGTCCGACTTGTCGCCACCCGTCATCGAATAGTCGCGCGAGCGCGGTCCCGGCAGCAGCGCGTCGATGTTGACCCCGCCGACGGTGCGGTCGAGCGGATAGATCGGGTTCTGCGCGTAGAATTCGGAGCCGAGCAGCCCCGATTCCTCGAGCGTCAGCGCGATGAACACCTGACTGCGCGCGGTCGGCCCCGCGCGCCGGTTCGCATCGGCGAGAGCGGCGCTCGCGCCAACCCCGGTCGCGTTGTCGACCGCGCCGTTGCAGATGTCGTCGCCCGTCGCATCGGGGGTGCAGCGCCCGAGATGGTCCCAATGCGCCGAGTAGAGCACGTATTCGTCGGGCCGGGTGGCGCCCGCCAGGATGCCGACGACGTTGTGCGAGGTCGCCCGCCGCACCGCGTTGGTGAAGCCGAGGCTGGCGTTGAGTCCGAGCGGCACCGCCTTGAAGCCCTTCTGCTGTGCAGCCCTGGTCAGCTCCGCCAGGTCCTTGCCGGCGGCGTGCAGGATCGCCTCGGCGACGGGCTTCTGGACCCAGCCGTTCGCCGTGGTCTGGTCCATGTTGTCATTGGGCTTCTGGACATAATACTGCGCCCCGGTCCAGCTCGAGTTGACGACGTTCCAGCCATAGGCGGCCGGGAACGTGTCGTGGACGATTATCGCCGCGGTGGCGCCTTGCCGCGCGGCTTCCTCGAACTTGTAGGTCCAGCGCCCGTAATAGGTCATCCGCCGGCCCTTGAAGAGCCCGTCCTGCCCCTCCATCGCGTAGTCGGGGTCGTTGACTAGGATCAGCGCGGTCTTCCCGTGCATGTCGATGCCGGCATAATCGTTCCAGCCGAGCTCCGGTGCGTCGATGCCATAGCCGACGAATACGATCGGGCTGTTCTCGATCCGGGTGCGGGGCGTCACGCGGTAGCTGGTGGCGACGTATTGATCGCCAAAGCTGTACGAGAGTGGCTTGGCCCCGCCGGTAACCGTGAGCGGCGTGTAGTTCTCGCCGGTGATCTCGACCGTGGGCACTTCCTGGAGCCACTGGCCCTTGTTGCCCGGTTGGAGGCCCGCCTTCTTGAATTCGGCGATGATGTAGTCGGTGACCTTGGGCTCGACCGCGGTCGACGGAGCGCGGCCTTCGAAGTCGTCGGCCGAGAGGCGCTTGGTCACCTCCTTCATCAGCGGGATCGAGGGCGCGACAGCCGCCTCGGCGCTCGCGAGTTTGGCAGGCGCGCCGGCATCGGCCGCGGGGACGGTGGCGCAGCCGGCGAGCAGCAGTACGGCGGCCGGAGCAAGCAGTCTCTTCATCGGTGGCGACCCTCTCGAATGACCCGCCGGCTGGTCCGCGGCGTCTGACGAAAGCTCTGCCAGACGCGCTACGGAGTCACAAGGCAGCCGCTTGCCCTCGCCGCGGCCGCGTGCAAGGTCGGCCCCGATGGACGGTGACTGGCAGGGTGCGATCGGGCGCGCGCGGGCGCATGCGCCGTTCCTCGCGCAAGGGCTCGACCGGCAGCCCGAGCTTGCCGCGCTGCTGGCGGCAGGGCAGGGCGAGCAGGCGCTCGCCTGGTCGCGGGCCGCGGGCGCGGGGGCGAGCGACGTGGCGGTGGCGCTGCGGCGCGAGCGGCTGGCGCTGGCGACGGCGCTGGCGGTGGGCGACCTTGCGGGCGCGTTTTCGCTGACACGCGTGAGGGGCGAACTGTCTGCCTTCGCCGACCGCGCGCTCGACGCCGCCATCGGCGATGCCATCCGCCGCCGCGTGCCCGATGCCGCGCCCGCCGGCATGCTCGCGCTCGCGCTCGGCAAGCACGGCGCGGGTGAGCTCAACTACAGCTCGGATATCGACCCGATCCTGCTCTACGATCCCCAAACCCTGCCCCGCCGCGAGCGCGACGAGGCGGGTGAGGCGGCGCAGCGCTATGCGCGCGAGATCGTGCGCACGCTCGGCGAGAACACCGCCGAGGGCTATGTCTTCCGGGTCGACCTGCGGCTTCGCCCGGCCTCGGAGGTCAGCCCACTGGCGATCAGCGTCGATGCCGCGCTGACGCATTACGAGAGCTCTGCGCTGGCGTGGGAGCGTGCGGCGTTCATCCGCGCGCGTGCCTGCGCCGGGGACGTTGCGGCAGGCGAGGCGTTCCTCGCCGCGATCCGGCCGTTCGTGTGGCGCCGCAGCCTCGATTTCGGCGCGATCGAGGAGATTCGCCGCCTGACCGAACGCATCCGCGCGAGCCGCCGCGGCCCGGCCGAGCCCGGGCCCGGATTCAACCTCAAGCACGGACGCGGCGGCATTCGCGAAATCGAATTCTTCGCCCAGACTCACCAGTTGATTCACGGCGGCCGCGACCCCTCGCTGCGCGTACGCGGCACGCGCGCCGCGCTCGATGCCTTGGCGGCCGCGGGGCACATTCCGCAGAGTCACGCGGCAACGCTGGGCGAAGCCTACGACCGGCTCCGTGTCGTCGAGCACCGGCTGCAAATGGTGGCGGACCAGCAGACGCACGAGCTGCCCGGCGGCGAGGCGCTCGACAACGTGGCGCTGCTCGACGGCCTTGCCGACGGGGCGGCGCTGGTGAGCGGGCTGACGGAGATCAGCTCCGCGGTCGCGCGACTCTACGACGGGCTGATTGCGGATGATGAGGGTCCGCACGTTGCGGTGGCGGTGCGCGGGGATGCGCTCGCCGGCCGCCTGCAGGCACTCCATTTTGCCGAGCCGGCCAGGCTCGCGGAGCGCATCACCGGATGGAGCGACGGTCGCATGCGCGCGCTGCGCTCGGACGCGGCGCGCCGCGCGTTCGAAGACGTCTTGCCGGCGCTGCTCGAGGCGCTGGCGCAGGCTCCCGAGCCCGACAAGGCGCTGCTGCGGTTCGAAACACTGCTCGCCGCCGCGCCCAGCGCGATCAACCTGTTCCGCCTGCTCGCGGCGCGTCCCGCGCTATTCGATCAGCTCGTGCGCATTCTCTCGCTCGCCCCGCCGCTGGCCGAGCAGCTCGGGCGGCGGCCGGCGCTGCTCGACGCGCTGATCGACAAGAGCGCGCTCGACTTGCCGGGCACCGCCGAGCAACTGGTCCACCGCATGGAGCGGAGCGAGCACGGCGACGACTACGAGCGGCGGCTCGACCGCATCCGGCTGGTCACCAGCGAAGTGCGCTTCGCGCTCGGCTTGCAGCTGATTACCGCGGCGCACGATCCGCTCGCCATCGCCGCCGCGCTGGCACGGACCGCCGAGGCCGCGCTGTGCGTTGCTGCGAACGAGGCCATCCGCGAATTCGCCGCCATTCACGGACACATCGCCGGCAGCGAGCTACTCGTGTTGGGGCTCGGCCGGTTCGGCGGCGGCGCGCTGACGCATGCCTCCGATCTCGACATCATCTACTTGTTCTCCGGGGGGAACGGAGGCGAATCGGACGGGGCGCGTCCGGTCGGCGAGACGCTCTACTTCAACCGCCTCGCGCAGCGAGTCAGCGCCGCGCTGAGCGTGCCGACGGCGCAGGGGGCGCTCTACGAGGTGGACACCCGGCTGCGGCCGCAGGGGGCGCAAGGGCCGCTCGCCGTCAGCATCGACAGCTTCGCGCGCTACCAGCGCGAGGACGCCTGGACATGGGAGCACATGGCGCTGACCCGCGCGCGCGTGCTGTTCGGGCCCGGCGAGGCGCGCGCCGAGCTCGAGCGGATCATCGCAGACGTGCTCGCCCGGCCACGCGATCCTGACGTGCTGCGGGCCGACGTGCTGCGGATGCGCGCCGAAATGGCCGCTCACAAGCCGGCTCAGGGTCCGCTCGACGCAAAGCTCGCGCGCGGCGGGCTCGTCGATCTCGAGTTCCTCGTTCATTACCTGCAGCTGCGGGAGCGGACCGCGTTCGATCCGCACCTCGAGATTGCGATCGCCGCGCTGGTGGCGCGAGGGCTGCTGCCTGCGGAGCTGATCGAGGCGCACAAGCTGATGACGCGGCTGCTGGTCGCCGCGCGGCTGCTCGCGCCTGGTCTCGAGCGGCCCGAGCCCGCCGCCGCCCAGGCGCTTGCGGAGGCGTGCGGGGCGCCAGGATACGACGCGCTCTTGCAAGCCTTCGCCGCCGCGCGGCAGAGCGTCGCGCGCGCCTGGCGCGATTCGCTGAGGCAAGAACTGGAGACGTGACGTGACGATAGAGCCCGGCGCCATGATGCCCGACATTGCGCTCGAGACGCCCGAGGGCGGGTCCATCCGCCCTTCCTACCTACGCGGCCGGCCTGCGGTGATCTGGTTCTACCCGAAGGACAACACGCCCGGCTGCACCACGGAGGCGAAGGATTTCTCCGCCCTCGCGCCGGAGTTCGAGAAGGCCGGGGTCGCGCTGCTCGGCGTGTCGAAGGATTCGCCGCAGAAGCACCGCGGCTTTATCGCCAAGCAGGCTCTTACAGTACCGCTTGCCACCGATGCGGCCGAGGACGGGTTGTCCGATGCGCTCGGAATCTGTGGCGAGAAGTCGATGTACGGTAAGACCTTCATGGGCATGGTCCGCACGACCTACCTGCTCGGCGCCGACGGCAGAATCGCGCGGGTGTGGAACAAGGTGAAGGTCAAGGGCCACGCGGCCGAGGTGCTTGAGGCGGCGAAGGCGCTTTGATCGCGCGTCCGTCCCTCGCGGCGGCGATTCGCGGCGCGCTGCTGACCGGCGACGCGCAGACAAAGGTCTTCGCTGCACGCCAGGTGGCGCGCGACTGGCGGCTCGGACGGCTGACGTTCGCGTTCGATTGCGCGATGCCCGACCGGCCTGCGCGCCCTCCGGCGCCGCAACTGCTTGCCCCGCGGCTCATGCCCAAGCGCGGGAAGGCCGGCTCCGAGCGCGGGCGCATCGCGCTGTGGCACGCGCTGGCGCATATCGAATTCGTCGCGATCGACCTCGCGCTCGACATGGCTGGACGCTTCGGCGGCGAAATGGGCGAGGAGTTCGTCACCGACTTCCTCGGCATTGCCGCGGACGAGGCGATGCATTTCGCCCTGCTCGACCGCAAGCTGCGCGCGCTCGGCAGCTTCTACGGGGCGCTGCCGGCGCATGATGGTCTGTGGCAAGCCGCCGAAGAGACGGCGCACAGCGTGCGCGCGCGGCTCGCGGTGGTCCCGATGGTGCTCGAGGCGCGCGGGCTCGATGTGACGCCGGCGACGCTCGCACGGGTGGGGCAGCAGGGCGACGAGCACGGCGCGCGAATCCTCGAACGAATCCTTGACGACGAGATTCGCCACGTCCGCGTGGGCGCCAAACACTTTAACGATTGCGCCAAAAAACACGGCGAAAGCGCGGAAGAGAGCTGGAAAACGCTGGTCCGAACGCACTTTCGCGGAGGTCTGAAGCCTCCATTCAACGACTCAGCGCGTTCGGCAGCCGGTTTGTCGCGGGCAGCCTGGCTTGCCCTTGCTTCATAAATCTTTCGCCGGTTAACCCACAATCCACGAGACGGCGGGGGGTTCCGTACAGTCTCAAGAAATTTTCGCAAAGGCGCCTGCCTTGCGATCGGGATCGTTGTTGCGCCCTTCGCCGGGCGGAGCAGAAAAGACAAGGACGGAACAAGTGGTCGCAAACACCTTCCAGCGCCGGATCATCGCTGCAACCGCCACTCTCGGCGCGTTCTTCGCGATGGGTATGTCGCCCGCGTTCGCTGCCTCGAGCGCTGCCTCGGCCGACATTACCGCGCCGGTTCGCGAAGCGAAGAGCGCCAGCGTCAGCGGCGGCGACGAGCAGTTCACGCAGCTCTTCGCCAGCTGGCAGTCGCTCGACAAGGGCGGCCCGGCGGTGCCGGCGCCGATCGCCAAGGTTTCGATCCCCTCGCGGATGCCGCTCGCCAATTCGGTGACGACCAGCGGCTATGGCATGCGCGAGCATCCGGTGCTCGGCGGCATGCGCCGCCACAAGGGCATCGATCTCGCCGCTCCGGTCGGCACCCCGGTCTATGCGACGGCTGACGGCACGGTCGAGCGCGCGGACCTGTTTTCCAGCTACGGCCTTTACGTCGCGATCGATCACGGCGGCAACCTCGAGACCCGCTATGCCCATATGTCGCGCCTGGCTGTTGCCGCGGGTGAGCATGTCCACAAGGGCGAAGTGATCGGCTACGTCGGCACCACCGGCCGTTCGACCGGCCCGCACCTGCACTACGAAGTCCGGGTCGCCGGCCAGGCCGTCAATCCAACCGCGTACTTCTCGAATCCCGGCGCTGCCCCGGTCCGGCTTGCCAGCGCTTCGGTCAGTGCCGCCCCGCTCGGCGACGAAGACGACAGCGAGTAATCGGCTCACCTGAACCGGCTCGCCTCAGCGGCGTCCGGACGGGCAAGAAAAAAGGCGGCAGGGCACGGTCCCGCCGCCTTTTTTCTTTCCCGGTTGCGCGTTGCAACTAGTCTCTCTCGCTTGAGAGAGGACATCGATGCATCCGGTAAATCACGCACAGAGCAAACCCGACCATCCGGCGATCATCATGGCCGCAACGGGCGAGACCATGACGTTTGGCGAGCTCGACGCGGCCGCCAACCGCATGGCGCAGCTCCTGCGCGCGCGCGGCGTGAACGCCGGCGACGCGTTCGCGCTATGGCTGGAGAATCGGCCCGAATACCACGTCGTCGCGTGGGCGGCACAGCGCTCGGGCACCACGGTGGTCCCGATCTCGACTCACCTCACGCCTGACGAGGTGGCCTATATCCTTGCAGACAGCGGCTCGAAGCTGCTGATCAGCTCCACTAAGTTCGCCCCGCGCCTCGCCGAATTGCGCACTCTTGCGCCGGCGGTCGAGCAGCTCGTCTATGACGCTGGTGACGCGAGCGACGCCGCCGCGGCGCTGGCCGAATTTCCCGCCAAGCCGATCGCCGACCAGTCGCCCGGCATGGCGATGCTCTACAGCTCGGGCACCACCGGGCGGCCCAAGGGCATCAAGCCGGTCAGCCCGCCGGACCCGGACTTCACCGCCACCCCCGCGCTCGTGCTGCTCGCCGCGCACGTGTTCGGCTGGCCGCTCGACGGCAGCGTCGTCTACCTCTCGCCGGGCCCGCTCTACCACGCCGCGCCGTTTCGCTGGACGATGGTCACGCACATGCTCGGCGGGACCACGGTGATCATGGACAAGTTCGACCCGGAAAGCGCGCTGGAAGCGATCGAGAAGTACGGCGTCACCGACAGCCAGTGGGTGCCCACCCACTTCGTGCGCATGCTCAAGCTGCCCGAAGAAGTGCGCAGCAAGTACGACCTGTCGACGCACAAGCGCGCGATCCACGCGGCCGCGCCGTGCCCGCAGGAGGTCAAGAAGGCGATGATCGACTGGTGGGGTCCGATCCTGCTCGAATACTATGCGGGAAGTGAAGGCAACGGGATGACCTTCCTCACGTCGCAGCAGTGGCTCGAGCACCCCGGCTCGGTCGGCAAGTCGATCATGGGCGTGCCGCACATCTGCGATGCCGATGGGAACGAGGTGCCGCTGGGCCAGGAAGGAGTGATCTTCTTCGAGCACGAGCATCAGTTCGCGTACCACAACGATCCGGACAAGACCGCCGACGCGACGCATGCGAATGGCTGGACGACGCTGGGCGACATCGGCAAGCTCGATGAGGACGGGTTCCTCTACCTCACCGATCGGCGCAGCAACATGATCATCTCGGGCGGGGTGAACATCTACCCGCAGGAGGTCGAGAACCTGCTCGTGACGCACCCAGCGGTGCTCGATGCCGCGGTGATCGGGGCGCCCGATGCGGATATGGGCGAGAAGGTCGTTGCGGTGATCCGGCCGGTCGACATGGCGGCGGCGGGCGACGAATTGCGCGAGGAACTGCTCGCGTTCCTCGGCACCAAGCTCGCGCGGCTCAAATTGCCGCGGCAGATCGACTTCCGCGAAGACCTGCCGCGCGAGGCGAACGGCAAGCTCTACAAGCGCAAGCTCAAGGACGAGTACCGCGAGGCGGCGCTCAGCGGACAGGAGGCCTAGCGGTGGCGACGATCGAAGAACCGCGGCTCTCGCAGGAAATGGCCCGTCAGGTCATCGACCCGGGCGCCTATGCCGAGTGGAACGGACTGCTCGATACGTTCGACTGGCTGCGCGAGAACATGCCCGTCGGCAAAGTCGAGGCGAGCGAACCGGGCGTGTTCACGCCGTTCTGGCTGCTCACCCGCTACGACGACGTGATGCGCGTCTCGAAGGAGAACGCGCTGTTTCTCAACCATCCCCGCCCGGTGGTGTTCACCACCCTCGATGCGATCGAGTTTTCGCGTAACGCCACCGGCAGCGATATGCTGGTCGATTCGCTCGTCACGTTCGACGCGCCGATCCATCCCAAGTATCGCAAGCTGACCCAGGAATGGTTCATGCCCCGCAACTTGCGGATGCTCGAGGACGAGATCCGCGCGCTCGCCAAACGCACCGTCGACAAGCTTCTCGCCGGCGGCGATGAGGTGGATTTCGTCACCACCGTCGCCGCCCCGTACCCGCTTCACGTGGTCATGCAGATCCTCGGCGTGCCGGAGGAGGACGAGCCGCGCATGCTGATGCTCACCCAGCAGATGTTCGGCGGGCAGGATGCGGACCTGTCGGGCAGCGGCATGGCGCAGATGACGCCCGAACAGATCACCATGCTGGTCGCGGGTGCGGTCAAAGGCTTCGAGGAATACTTCGCCGGGATCACGCGCGAAAAGCGCGCCAATCCGACGCAGGACGTCGCGAGCGTGATTGCCAATGCCAAGGTCGACGGCGAACAGCTCAATGACCGCGACATGATGGGCTACTACATCATCGTCGCCGCGGCCGGGCACGACACCACCAGCGCGAGTACCGCGGGGGCGATGTACGCACTGGCGCAGGATCCGGAGCAATGGGCCCGGGTCAAGGCCGACCGCTCGCTACTGCCGGGCATCGTCGAAGAGGCCATCCGCTGGACCACGCCGGTGCAGCACTTCATGCGCACTGCGGCGGAGAACACCGAAGTCGGCGGGCAGCGGATCGCCCAGGGCGATTGGCTCATGCTGAGTTACGTTGCAGCCAATCACGATCCCGCGCAGTTCGAAGACCCGCGCAAGTTCGACGCCGCGCGCGAGAACAATCGTCACCTCGCGTTCGGAGCGGGCGCTCACAAGTGCCTCGGTCTGCACCTCGCCCGGCTCGAGATGCGCATCCTCTTCGAAGAGTTGCTCGACCGGATCGAGACGATCGAACTCGCCGGTGAAGCGAAGCGCTCCAACTCGACATTCGTCGGGGGGCTCAAGACCCTGCCGCTGCGGATCGTTCCTTCATAAAAGGCAGTTCCGGCACCAAGCGCGGCTTCGCGCATTGCGGCCTCATGCACCTGGGGGCTTTGGCGCGGTATCGCGCATTCGCTGTTGAATTCGTCGGGCTCTCTGCGCGGTTGGCGCAGCCGTGAATCAGGAGCAGCTCGTCTCCGTCAGTCTGATCGGGCTGGCGATGATCCTCTTCGTCTGGGGGCGTTTCCGCTATGACCTGGTATCGCTGATCGTGCTGCTGGTGGCGGTGCTGATCGGCGACGTGAAGCCCGAGCATGCGTTCGAAGGCTTCACCAGCGACGTGGTGATCATCATCGCCTCGGCACTGGTGGTGAGCGCCGCGATCAGCCGTTCGGGTGTAATCGAGCCGCTGGTGCGGCCGCTCGCGGCGCGGTTCACGCGGCCGACGACGCAAGTGCCGATCCTCGCCGGGGCAACGGCGCTGTTCGCGATGGTGACCAAGAACGTGGGCGCGCTCGCCACCCTCATGCCGGTGGCCATCCGGCTCGGCCGCGGCAAGGACAGCTCCCCTTCCGCGCTGCTGATGCCGATGAGCTTCCTGTCGCTGCTGGGCGGACTGGTGACGCTGGTCGGGACCTCCACCAACATCATCGTGAGCGAAGTGCGCCAGCAAACGCTGGGCGCTCCGTTCAAGATGTTCGACTTCGCGCCGGTGGGCCTGGCGCTGACCGGAATCGGCCTCATCGTCGTGTCGTTCGGCTGGCGGCTCATCCCGCGCGACCGTCATCCGCGCGTCGACATGTCCGAGATAACCTCGGAGACGCTGTACTCCAGCGAGGCGCGAGTGCCCGACGCGCTGCCGGACGGCGTCGCGACGATCGCGGACCTCAATCTGAGCAACCGCGGAGTTCGCCTTGTGTCCCTCATCGGCCCCGGCGGCAATCCGCGCACGCCGCTGCCCGACGCGCGGCTCGAGCCTGGGCTGCGGCTCGTGCTCGAAGGCCAGGAAGCGGCGCTCGGCGGGTTCTTCGCCGACAGCCCGCTGGAACATGTGCGCGAAGCGAACGTGGTCGAGCAAGAGGACGCCGCCGAGCCGCTCGTGGGTGTCGAGGTGGTGGTCGAGCCGCATTCGAGGGCGGCTGGCCGCAGCGCGGGGCGCCTCTACTTGCAGGACCGCTACGGCATCAAGCTGCTGGCGATCGCGCGCGCCGGGGAGCGCATCCGCGACCAGCTCGCCGAGGTTGAACTGCGCGCCGGAGACCTGCTGCTGATCCAGGCGAGCGAGCAATCGCTGGCCCGCGCGCTGCAGGAACTCGGCCTGCTGCCGCTCGCCGAGCGGGCGGTGACGATCGGCGACGCCCGCAAGCGTTATCTGCCGGCGATCATCCTCGTAGGCGCGATCGTGCTGATCGCGCTGCAGATGCTGACCGTTGCGATCGGGTTCTTCGCCGCCGCGGTGCTGATGGTCGCCACCCGCTCGCTCACGATGCGCGAGGCCTATGCTTCGCTCGAGCCCGAAGTGCTGGTGCTGATCGGTGCGCTGACGCCCTTGTCGCACGCGGTCCAGCCGAACGGCGGCACGGCAGTGATCGGTCAGGCGCTCGCGGCCATGCTCGATGGATTCGCCCCGATGCTGATTCTCGGCGGCATCATGCTGGCGGCGATGGTCACCGCGCCGTTCCTTCACAACGCACCCACGGTACTGGTGCTGGCCCCGATCGGGGTCACGCTGGCGCACCGGCTCGGCCTGTCGGCCGATGCGTTCCTGATGGCGGTGGCGACCGGCGCCGGCTCGGACTTCCTCACCCCGATCGGGCACCAGTGCAACACGCTGGTGCGCGGGCCCGGGGGGTACCGCTTCGGCGATTATTGGCGCTTGGGGTTGCCCTTGTCGGTCATGGTGATCGTCTGCGGCACGCCGCTCATCGCGTGGGTGTGGGGACTCTAGCCCGCCAGTAGCCTCTCGGCGATCGCGCGCACCTCTGCGCCCATGTCCTCGCGCTCGAGCGCGAGCGCGAGCGTCGCCTCGACAAAGCCGGTCTTGCTGCCGCAGTCGAAGCGCCGTCCGACAAAGGTCACCGCGTGGAACGGCTGGTTGCCGATCATCCGCGCCATAGCGTCGGTCAGCTGGATTTCCCCGCCGGCGCCCTTCTCCTGGTCTTCGAGCGTGCGCATGACCTCGGGCTGCAGGATGTAACGCCCGGAAATGATCTTGTTGGACGGCGCCTCGGCCATCGCGGGCTTCTCCACCAATCCGGTCACTTCGGTGAGCGAATCCGAAATTGGCTGCCCGGGGGCAATCACGCCGTAGCTCGATACTTCGTCCGGGCTCACCTCAAGCACGCTGATGAGATTGCCGCCGACCTCCTCGTAAGCCTCCACCATCTGCTTCATGCATCCGGGGCCGCCGCCCTTGCGCGCCACCATCAGCTCGTCGGGAAGCAGGATCGCGAACGGTTCGTCGCCGACGATCGCGCGGGCGCACCAGATCGCGTGCCCGAGCCCGAGCGGGACCTGCTGGCGCACCGTAATGATGTCGCCCGGCGTGAAGCGCGTCGGTTCGAGGGCGGACAAGTCCTTGCCGCGCTGCGACATCGTGGTCTCGAGTTCGTACGCCATGTCGAAGTGTTCGACGATGGCGGTCTTGCCGCGCCCGGTGACGAAGATCATCTCCTCGATCCCCGCCTCGCGCGCCTCGTCCACGGCAAACTGGATCAGCGGCTGGTCGACGATCGGCAGCAGCTCCTTCGGGATCGCCTTGGTCGCGGGCAGGAACCTAGTGCCAAGCCCCGCGACGGGGAACACGGCCTTGCGAATGGGTTTGCGGCTCATGGGAGCGCGGATCGCAGGCCCGGCATGAGGCGTCAATCGGCAGAAGGGGGTTTCACGCAGAGACCGCGGAGGAAGCAGAGGCGCAGAGTTGTCGTGCTCGCGGCGAAGCCGCCCTCTTCCATCTAATTCCGCCTGAATGCGCTTCGCGCGGGGATTTGAGCAACCTCTCTGCGTCTCTGCGGACTTTTTCCTCTGCGTTCTCTGCGTGAACCAAACTTGTGCCCCGCTCGCGGAACGCTAAAGCGCGCGCAATGGACAAGATCATCGTCGAAGGCGGCAAGCGTCTGTCGGGCGCCATCCCGATCTCGGGCGCGAAGAACGCCGCGCTCACGCTCATTCCCTGCGCGCTGCTGACCGAAGAGCCGCTGACGCTGCGCAACTTGCCGCGGCTGGCCGACATCGACGGGTTCCAGCACCTGATGAACCAGTTCGGGGTGACCACCGCGATCCAAGGCAACCGGCCGGAGGACTTCGGCCGGGTGATGACGCTCGAGACGCCGCGGGTAACCAACACGGTCGCCCCGTACGAACTGGTGCGCAAGATGCGCGCCTCGATCCTCGTGCTCGGGCCGATGCTCGCGCGAATGGGGGAGGCGACCGTCTCGCTGCCCGGCGGCTGCGCGATCGGCAACCGTCCGATCGACCTCCATCTCAAGGCGCTTGAGGCATTCGGCGCCGAGATCGAGCTGGCGCAAGGGTATGTCCGCGCGCACGCGCCTGACGGCGGGCTGCCGGGGGGCGAGTTCGATTTTCCGGTGGTTTCGGTCGGCGCGACCGAGAACGCGCTGATGGCCGCGGTGCTCGCCAGCGGCACCTGCCGCCTGTTCAACGCCGCGCGCGAGCCGGAGATCGTCGACTTGTGCAACCTGCTCGTCGCGATGGGCGCGGAGATCGAGGGGATCGGCACCTCCGATCTCACGATCCACGGCGTCAAGCGCCTACACGGCGCGACCTACCGCGTGATGGCGGACCGCATCGAGGCGGGCTCCTACGCCTGCGCTGCGGCGATCACCGGGGGCGAGGTGCTGCTCGAAGGCGCGAAGGCCGAGGAGATGTCGGCGACGCTTCACGCGCTGCGCAACATCGGCGTTCG
>JBQCFR010000257.1:0-3694 GCA_051958885.1 Tsuneonella sp. | reverse complement strand
AGCTCGACGGCAGCTTCGTCGAGCTTGCCGGCCAGGCGCAGGGCGCCCTCGCCGCGATCCGCTCACCCCTGATGAGGCTCGGCGGGCGGCTCGAGGCGATCCTCGCCGATCCGCCCGACTGGCTCGACGCGCAGGGGCGCGCGCGGATCGAGGGGGCGCGCCATTCGCTTGGCTGGCGGTGCGACCTGCTCGCCGCGTGGGAAGCGCTGCTCGACCGGCTGGGCGGCCCGGCGGACCCGGAATTCGTCGACTGGCTGGCGGTCGACCGCAACGACGCGCGCGAGTTCGACGTCGGCATCCATCGTCACTGGCTCGACCCGATGAAGCCATTCGCGCGCGCGGTGCTCGAGCCGGCGCACGGCGTGATGCTCACCAGCGCGACGCTCAAGGACGGGCCGGACTGGGACGCCGCGGTGGCGCGCAGCGGCGCAGCGCACATCGAGGCCGCGCCGCTCTTGAGCGAGGCCGAGAGCCCGTTCGACTACGCCAGCAATGCCGAAGTGCTGATCGTCACCGACATCAAGCGCGGCGACATCCCCGCGCTCGCCGGGGCTTATGCCCGCGCTATCGAGGCGTGCGATGGCGGCGTGCTCGGGCTGTTCACCGCGATCCGCCGGATGCGCGCGGTCTATGGCCGGATCGCCGACCGGCTCGCGCGCGGCGGGTTGCCGCTCTACGCGCAGCACGTCGATCCGATCGACACCGGCACGCTGGTGGACATCTTCCGCGACGATCCGCGCGCGAGCCTGCTCGGCACCGATGCGCTGCGCGACGGGGTCGACGTGCCGGGGCGCAGCTTGCGCTGCGTGCTGATGGAGCAGGTCCCCTGGCCGCGCCCGACGATCCTCCACCGCGCGCGCCGCGCCGCGCATGGCGGCAGCGCTTACGACGACCGGTTGATTCGCGCCAAGCTGGCGCTGGCGTTCGGTCGGCTGATCCGTTCCAAGGACGACCGCGGGCACTTCGTGGTGCTCTCGCCCGCCTTCCCCAGCCGCCTGCTCACCGCCTTCCCGCCGGGCACCCCGGTGATCCGGCTGACACTGGAGGAGGCTTTACAACGGCTCGCATCGGGTGTTTTCGCAGGCAGCGAGAGGACGGCCGCGGCTCCGGCGGCGCAAGGCGAAAGGTGAGATCCTGACCAAGCTGCTCGGCCTGTGGCGCCACGCCAAGTCGGACTGGGACGACGTGACTCAGCGCGATTTCGACCGCGGGCTCAATGCGCGCGGGCGCAAGGGGGCGCGGCTGATCGGCGGGCATATCCGCAGTCACGGCGTGAAGTGGGAGGTTCTGCTCGCGAGCCCGGCGGTGCGGGTGAAGGACACGCTCGCCGAAGCGGCGCTTCCCGTCGAGGCGGTTTGGGACGAGAACCTCTACCTCGCCGATGGGACGACGATCATCGACGTGGTGAAGGAGCGCGCAGGCGGGGCGCGCGCGGTGCTGGTCTGCGGGCACAATCCCGGGCTGCAGGACCTGCTGCTCGAGCTGGTGCCGCCGGCCGCGGAGAACGACCTGTTCGACGAAGCCTCGGTCAAGTTCCCCACCGCCAGCTTCGCGGTGCTCGAGCTGGCCATCGACGACTGGGGCCAGCTCGGCGAGGAATGCGGCGCGCTGGTGCACTTCGCGCGGCCGCGCGATCTCGACCCGAGCCTCGGGCCTGAAACGGTGGTATAGAGCGCCTCCAAGGGAGCCGCAGCGATGCCCACCGGATACCTCGAACACGCCAACATCACAGTCTCCGACCCCGAGCGCAGCGCCGCGCTGCTCGAAAAGCTGTGCGGCTGGCGCGAGCGATGGCGCGGGCCTTCGCAGCTCGGCGGGTGGACGATCCACTGCGGCGACGAGCGCGCCTACGTAGCGCTCTACACCCGCGAGGGCGTGGCCGGCGAGTTCGCCAAGGGCGTCCCGCTCAACCATGTCGGCATCGTGGTGGACGATCTCGACGCCGCCGAAGCGGTGGTGATCGCGGCCGGGCTCGAGGCGTTCAACCACGCCGATTACGAGCCGGGCCGCCGGTTCTACTTCTTCGACTGGGACCATATCGAATGGGAAGTGGTCAGCTACGCCTGAGCTAGGCGTTGCCGACCACGAAGCACGCCGCCGCCATCAGCGCCCCCGCCACGCGGTTGGAGCGAAACCGCGCGAGCGGGTTTGCGGGATCGGCCGGGTCGAGGCTAGCCGCCTGCCAGGCGAGGTGCGCGGCGGCCGGCAGCAGTGCGAGCAGCGCGAACGGATCGCCGCGCAGCAGCCAGAATGCGAGCGCCCACAGCAGCACCGCTGCGGCGTAGAACAGCGCCACCCCCGCCTGCACATGCCGCCCAAGCCGCAGCGCGCTCGAGCGGATGCCGACCAGCGCATCGTCCTCGCGGTCCTGCAGCGCGTAGATCGTGTCGTACCCCATGCACCAGAAGAACGCGCCGGCGTAAAGCGCGGCCATCACCTCCAGATGATCGCCCCGCAGCGCGACCCAGCCGACCGGCGCGCCCCAGGTGAACACCAGCCCCAGCCACGCCTGCGGCCACCAGGTGATCCGCTTCATGAACGGATAGGCGGCGACGAGCGCGAGACTCGCCAAGGCGACGAGCTGCGCCTGCCAGCGCAGTTGCAGCAGCACGACAAGCCCGACCAGGCACAGCGCCGCCAGCCAGCCCCACGCGAGCCGCAGCGAGACCCGCCCGCTCGCCACCGGGCGGCTGGCGGTGCGCGCCACCTGCCGGTCGAGATCGGCGTCCACAATATCGTTGTAGACGCACCCCGCCCCGCGCATCGCGATTGCGCCGAGCAGCAGCCAGCCGACGAGCGCGAGCTGCAAGCCGCCGCCGGCGAGCCAGACGCCCCAGGCGCAGGGCCAGAACAGCAGCCACCAGCCGATCGGCCGGTCGAACCGGGCAAGCTGCGCCAGGTCGCGCAAGCCTTGCGGCAGCCGCGCGACGAGCCCGCGGTGCTCGCTGTCGGGGACAACCGATTCGGCGCTCATCGCCATCTCGCGGGGAGCGAAGTTCTCACACCTGTCACGCTGTCACACAGTCCTGGGCCAGAAGAAGCGGGACATTCCGGACGCTGAAAACGGAAGACTGCGCAAGATGCGGACACGGCGGCATGGGCGCTTCCTTGGCACAGACGCAGCCGGTAGGACAGCGCCCGATCATGCCCGCCACCCCCGCCTGGCCGCCGCGAAGCGCCCCCCGCCTGTTCGTGCCGCCGCCCTTGGCGCAGGGCGCATCGGTGAGCGTCGAGGGCAACCAGGCGCACTATCTCGCCAAAGTCATGCGGGTCGCGGCGGGCGACGCGGTCATCGTCTGCGACGACGAGACCGGCGAATGGGCCGCGCGGGTTGTCGACGCCGGCAAGCGCGCCGTCACGCTCGAAGTCATCGAGCGGCTGCGCCCGCGCGAGGACGTGCCCGACTTCTGGCTCTGCCCCGCGCTGCTCAAGAACGACCGCTTCGACCTCGTGCTCGAAAAGGCGACCGAGCTCGGCGTCGCGGAAATCCACCCGCTGGTGACGCGGCGCTGCGTCGCGGACAAGCTCAACCTCGAGCGGGCGCGCACGATCCTCACCGAGGCCGCCGAGCAGTGCGCGCGCACCGCCCTGCCCGCGCTCCATGCGCCGGTTTCGCTCGACGCCATGCTGCGCGGCTGGCCGGACGGGCGCACGCTGTTCTTCGCCGACGAGACCGGCGGCGAGCCGGCGGCGG
>JBQCFR010000256.1:0-6118 GCA_051958885.1 Tsuneonella sp. | reverse complement strand
GGCTTGCCAGCGGCGACCTCTTCGTCGGTCCCCCGGCGCTGCAACATCACCACTCGGCCTTCTTCGTCGTGGAAGGCGAAAATGTTGTCCGGGTCCACTTCGCGCAAAGCAGGGGGCAGGTGCGGCGGCATGCCCTCTCGGTCCGGCGTCAAAGCGACCGCTTCCGGCCAATTCACTCCGGCGCAAGCGGCCTTGATGGTGGCGGCTTCGGCGTCGGTCGGCTCGTATTGGGATTTTTGATCGGCCTCGCAGCCGCCAACCGCTATCTCACCGGTTTCCTTGTCCAGTTTGATCGTTGCCCGGTCGCGCCAGTACCGCCCCGCCTCTTCCTTCACCACAGCCGTGAGCATGGAGCGCCGCTCGGCGCCAATTCGGTTCAAGTACTCTTTCACGGCGGGAATGTCCGACAGGTCGGAAATCACTTTCGATTTCCCATCGACTGGCGCAGAATCCCTCTCGCCAACCGTTCCCGTGGCATGGTCCCCGGCCCCCGCTTCTCCTCCAGAGGCGGGGGCTTTCTCGTCCCAAGGGGGCGCGCTCACTCCGCCGACTCCAGTTCGTCAGCGTCAGCGCCGGAGGCGGGGTGCATCCCGTTCTCGACCAGCGCCTCAAGGTCCATCAAGCGGTAGCCCGTCACCTTGGGGCTGAGTCGGACGCGCATGGGCCAGCCGGGCAGGTTCTGCCCTTCAAGCTCGCGCAGCGTCTTGTCAGTCACACCGAGGAAGGCTGCCGCTTCCTTGAAGCGCAGCAGGGCATGGCCGCTCAGGCTCCGAGCGGTCTGCCGGGCAATGGCCATTTGGAGTTCGTGGCGGTCACGGCGGGCGCGCCACTCTTCGAGTTCGGCACCTTCTCGGTGCTTGCGTGCAGGCATGAGTCATCATCCTTCTTGGGCCGGAGCCTCAGATTTGTTGGGATGATGCCGTGCGTTTTGGTGGGCCGCCGCCGGGGGGAATTGGCAATCAAGATTCAGTGCGGCTGGATAATCCAACCGGTAGGGACGGTATGCGCCATACCTTTGCCTATGAAAAGTGTTTTAATTCAAGTACTGCAACGAGCACGGCGCAATTCGTAACCGATGGACCCTCGCCATGCTTGTTATCACCAGCGTCGCCTTGCTTTTCGCCGCTCAACCGGGCGACCCATTCGCTCGCGCGCGCGCGGACATTCCTCTCTATTGCAAATCCATCGGCCAGGGTCCGGCCTGCGTGAAGCGCCAGAAGTCCGAGATGGGTCACTTTGTGACAATGTGGGGCGCGTTCACATCGAAAAGCGAAGCGAGAAGTTGCATGGAGCGCGCGAAGCGCGGTCGTCACGTCGATTGGGAGGTTGCCGCTTCCTGTATGCGAGCCAAGTCAAAGGGGCGGCCAATAGGCGGATAGATCATGCGGAAATCGACCTGCCGCTAACTGGCATCGGCACAACGTTGTCCTGCGCCTGAGCCTCGCCCACGATCATCATCAGCTTGCGCGCCCACCAGTCCATCAGCTCGCGCTTGCGGAGCCGATAGCGCCGCTGAATGTCGCCATGATCGTAAGCCGCTGTGACGCCTGCCGTGATCTCATGATTCACCGCCGCTTGCAGAACGTCGAGCGGCGCTGACCAGACAATCTCGCCTTCCGCGTTTTCCTCGCCGTCGCGGCAGCGGGTGATGAAGGTGTGCCGCAGGTCGTGGATGCGCCAAGCTTCGGTGTCCACTTCCGCCACCCTCGCCAGCGCTGCCTTCTTGCGCGCAACGGTGTCCGCTCGCAGTGCGCCGCCTGCGCGGATTGCCCGGTGATCCTCTTCGCTCAGGCCAGCGAGGTTGCCCTTCACGCGCCGGTCCAGTGCGGTCTTGAGCTTGTTCCAGCCGCTGATCGGTGTCTCGCCAGTGTCGCTCGGGAACACCAGCCCTTTGCGCGGCTCCGGCTTGCCGCCATTCTTGCGCGGGTGCAGCGCGTCGTAGATCGCGCCTGCCTGTTCCAGCACTTGCATGGCCGGCTCGCTCAAGGCGACTTCGTGCGCGCCCTTTCGGTTCTTCACTCGCTCCTTCGGCAGCACGATCAACCTGCGCTCAAGGTCCACCTCGCTCCAAGTCAGACCGGCAATCTCGTTCTTGCGCTGACCCGTCAGCATGAGCAGCCGGATCACAGAGCCGAAAGGCCAGCCTTGTTCGCCAGCGGCCTGCCAGATGGAGCGCAACTCATCGTCCGTCAGCGCCCGCGTGATCTTCTTGGGCGGCTGGCGATTGGTCATGCCGGTGGTCGGCAGCGCACCATGGAACAGTCCGCGAGACAGGGCGAACTTGAACGCGCCCCGGATTGCCTTGAGCGTTTCGTCCACCGGCCCACCCGCCTTGTCCAACTGGGTGAGCAGCCGCGCCACCATCGGTGTCGTGATCTCGGACAGCGGATGATGGCCGAGCGTCGGCAGCACCCTTTGCTCAAGCAGCCGTTCGCGGGCGGTTGCGGTCGTGGCGGTGACAGCGCGCTTGCGCCCGCCGACTAGCTGGCCAGCCCGCATCGCCGCCACGTAGCTTTCCGCCACAGCGCGGAATGAGCCAGATTGCTTGTCGGCAGCCTCGCGCTCGGCAGCGGCCTTTTCTTCCGCGAGCCTGTCCTTGATGATCGCTCCATCCCTCGCTGCCGCGACGAGCTCCCGCGCTGCCTCCCGCGCCTCCGGCACACCCATGCCAGGCCACTGCCCGATCACCTTGCGCTGCTTGCGGTCGGAGCCTTTCTGATTGGTCACGACCGCCCACGACTTCTTACCGGTGGAGTTGACCCAGAGGAAAAGCCCGGTCTCGACGTCGCTGACCGACACCCGGCCCTTGGCAGGGCGGCCGATGCGCTCGATCGCTACGTCTGTGAGGTAGGTCTTTGGGTAGGATTTCTTCTTCGGCGCGGCCATGGCGAAACTCCAAAAAGGAACCTTCTAGCGACCTTTTTGCGAGTTTTTCAGCGTTCGCATCCGGTCGCCTTCGTTCGCTCCTTCTCTCTCGGAATGGCCAAATCGCAAAGGATTTTCGTGCCTTACTGGCCCGCAAAGGTCGCGATCGTTCGCCTGCGTTCGTGATGAAGCTACCCTTCACACGGGTGGGGTCACAGGTTCAATCCCTGTCGCGCCCACCACGGCGCAGCAGCTCAGCCTGCGAACACTCCGCGCAGCCATTCGGAACTCTCCGCCAGCGCCCGATCGGCGAGCGACGATATGCTCACCGCCTCCAGGAAGCTGTGCGTGGCGCCGGGATAAACCCGCGCGTCGACGGTTACGCCTGCCTGCTCGAGCAATCGGGCGAGTTCCCGGTTCTCGTCGGCGAGGATGTCGCATTCCGCGATGCACAGGAACGCGGGCGGCAATCCGGCCAGATCGGCGTGGAGTGGGCGCGCCAATGGGTCGATCGAGCGATCGTCGCCGCGGTAGTTGCGCCAGAACCAGTCCATCTCGGCGGGTGTGAGCATGTACCCCTCGCCGCCGTAGCGGCGGTGGCTCTCGCGCGAGGTCTCGTCGTAGGCGCCGTAGTTGAGCAGCATCCCGCGCACGAGCGGCTGGCCCATGTCGCGCGCGGCCAGGGTGCTTGCGAGCGAGAGATTCGCGCCCGCGCTGTCGCCGCCGACGGCAATCCGCTCCGGGTCGATGCCCGCCGCGCCGCCGTTCTCGCGCAGCCACGCGAGCACTTGCCCGACCTCGACCAGCGCGCGCGGGAAGCGCACCTCGGGCGAGAGGCTGTAATCCACCCCGACCACCGTGCATCCGGCTCGGTGCGCGTACTCGCGCATCAAGCGGTCATGCGTGTCGAGGCTGAACGAGGTCCATCCGCCGCCGTGGATGTAGACCAGCGCGGGCAGCGTCGCCGCCGACGTGGGACGCAGGATCCGCACGCGGATGGCATCGCGGCCGACGCGCTGCTCCTCGGTATGCGCCATCGCCGGGCCGCCGGTGCGCCAAGGCTCCCGCACGACTTCCGCGACCGCGCGCGCGCGCACGACATCGACCCGCCCTTCGCCCAGGTGTTCGGCGTACGCGTCGTTCACCCGGCGCACGAAGTCGCGGATCGCGGGATCGACGTCCTCGCCCCCTAGAGGTTCGTCAACGCTGTCGTTCATGCCGCCGCCTTTCGCCGCGCATTGCGCCGCGCCGCGACCCGCGATGCGCGCTTCTTCCACCATACATAGAGCCCGGTCAGTGATTGGCCGAAGGTCACCAGCCCGAGCAGGAACACCAGCGCCACCGTGGCGAGCCCGAACACTTCCCCGCTGTGGAGCGGGTAGAGCACGCGGATCAGCTTCAGCCCCATGCTGTCGGCGTAGGGATCGACCTGATGCCGGTAGGCGGCCGAATTGGCATCGACGTAGTAATCGACCGGCCCGAGCCGATCATAACTGAGCATCCCGTCGGCGGAGAACTTGACGCCGTAGAAGTTCCACTCGGGCAGGTAGAGCATCGTCGCCGGCTGCCATTCGAGCCCTTCGCCGCGCGCATGCGCCCTGGCCGCCGCGAGGCCTTGCGCGAAGCTGAGCTTCGGCGTGGCGCCCTGCGGATAGGGAGCGGTCTGATCGAACAGGTCGTGCTTCAGCGGCGAAATCGAGGTGACCAGCGGCGACCACGCTTCGGCAAAGAAATTGAGCGCGACCGAGGTCGCAGCCAGGAGCAGCAGGAAGGGCAGCAGCCAGAGCCCGCTCGCGCGGTGCAGATCGAGCAGCAGGCGCGGCCATGCGCTCGAGCGGCGGAACTGCCACGTGCGCCACCACTTGCGCCAGAACGGGCCCTTCTCGGGCAAGGTCAGGTAAAGGCCGGCGAGGCTCGAGACGAACCACAGCAGCGCCACCACACCGAGGAACCAGCGGCCCCATGTCCCGGCCAGCAGATCGAAGTGAACCTCCGAGATTCCCTTGACGAGGCGCCGCCGGTCCCATCCCGCCTCGCCGTCGCGCGCGCCGAGCACCGCGCCGCTCACCGGATCGAGGAACACATCGGCCTGTGCGGGCGCGGCCGCTCCGGGCCGCCCGGAGACGGCGATTTCGAGCGCGCGGCCGGCTGGTACGTTAAGCGGAAAGCTCGTCACCTGGAGACCGGGACGGGCCGCGGCGGAAGCCTCGACCGCCGCGACCGTCTGCGCCGGGCCTGCTGCCACGGTGCTGCTCACCTTGAACAGGT
Organism: Tsuneonella sp.; assembly: GCA_051958885.1. Taxonomy (GTDB): domain Bacteria; phylum Pseudomonadota; class Alphaproteobacteria; order Sphingomonadales; family Sphingomonadaceae; genus Tsuneonella. Next base: position 985 of record JBQCFR010000256.1, on the reverse strand, counting down.
CCTGGTTGAGCGCCCGATCGATCGGGCCGCGGAACACCAGCAGGCACCCGGTCAGCGCCGCCAGCGCCAGAAACGCCAGCGTCGCGAGCCCGCTGTAGCGGTGGACCAGCAGCAGGGCGGTGCGCATGCGGTGTGGTGTCCTCGAACTCTCGCGCGGTTTAGCCGCAGGCTGTCCGCCCGTCAGCGTCGCGGCGGGCCGGAGGTCGTCGCATAAGGGACAGCAAGCCGTTATTGCAAGTGTATCGCAATAGCGGCTATGGCAATCGCGTCACAGGGGCCGGCCAAACCGCCCCCGGTGGCCATTTCGGAATGATACTCGGCCCGTCCCCGCAATTCGCGGCTCGGGCCGGGCCGTATCATCGCCGCGAACACGAGCAGCAGAAGGGGACCGCTCGATGCGCAACTATTTCCGCCTCACCGCCGGAACGGCTTTCACCGCCCTCGCCTCGGGTCTGGCGCTTGCCGCCGCGCCGGCGCATGCGCAGGACACCGCGACTGCGGGCGATAGCACCCAGAGCAACGATCAACTCGAGACGGTTCAGACCACCGACGCCTCGGGCGACAAGGTGATCGTGGTGACCGCCAAGGCCTATGTGCCGACCGGCGCATCGACCGCGACCAAGAGCAACATCCCGCTCGTCGAGACCCCGCAATCGGTGAGCGTCGTCAGCCGCGACCAGATCGACCTGCTCAACTTCATCGATGCACAGCAGGCGGTGCGCTACGTCGCGGGCGCCACGGGCGAGAACTACGGGCCGGACTTGCGGTTCGACTTCATCCAGGTCCGCGGCTTTCCGCCCAAGCAGTTCATGGATGGCCTGGCCACCCCGGTCACCACCACGATCTTCTCGAACGGGGTCGATCTCTACGCCTTCGAGAGCCTCGACATCCTCAAGGGGCCGGCGTCTGTGCTCTACGGCAGCGCCCCTCCGGGAGGCATCTACAACCAGACCAGCCGCCGACCTTCGAGCGAGTTCGGCGGAGA
>JBQCFR010000255.1:0-2496 GCA_051958885.1 Tsuneonella sp. | reverse complement strand
TCGCTGACCTGCGCGATCCGGGCGAGGCCGCGCGGATCGAGGCGTTCGTCGCCGAGCATGGCGGCACGCCGTTCCATCGCCCCGCCTGGCTGCGCGCGGCGGAGCAGGGCACGGGGCAGCGCGCGCTTGGACTGATTGCGGAGCGGAGCGGCGGGTTGGCCGGCTGGCTCCCGCTGACCGAGGTGCATTCGCCGGTGTTCGGCCGCGCGCTCGTTTCAAGCGGGTTCGGGGTGGGCGGCGGACCGCTCGCCGCAGATGATGCCGTGGCCGAGCGCCTGTGCCGCGCGGCGGAAGAGCTCGCGCTGCGCCGCTCCTGCCTCACCATCGAGTTGCGCGGAGGGGCCGCGCCCCCCGACTGGCGCAGGCGCGCGGACAGCCACTGCAACTTTGCCGGGCCGCTGGCGGCAGATGACGAGGCGCAGCTTCTCGCCATTCCGCGCAAGCAGCGCGCCGAAGTGCGCAAAGGGCTCGCACAGGACTTCGAAGTCACGGTCGGCACGGCGGAAGGCGACCGCGCGGCGCATTACGCTGTCTATGCCGAGAGCGTGCGCAACCTCGGCACGCCGGTGTTCCCCCGGCAACTGTTCGATGCCGTGCTCGGCCAATTCGGCGAGAGTGCCGACATTCTCACGCTGCGGCGGCAGGGGCGGGCGGTGGCGAGCGTTCTCACGCTGTATCACGGCGGCGCGGCGATGCCGTACTGGGGCGGGGGCACCTGGGCCGCGAGAGGTCTGCGGGCGAACGAGCGGATGTATTACGAGCTGATGCTGCACGCGCGCCGCCGCGACTGCTGCACCTTCGATTTCGGCCGTTCGAAAACCGGCAGCGGCGCCTACAGCTTCAAGAAGAACTGGGGATTCGCGCCCGAGCCGCTGACCTACGCGACATGGACGGCGCCGGGGCATGCCCCCCGCAACATCGACCCGACGAGCGACGCCTATTCGGCCAGGATCGAGGCGTGGAAGCGGCTGCCACTGGGGCTCGCCAACCGCCTGGGACCGCTGATCGCTCGCGGGCTGGGGTGATGGGCGAAACCCTGTTCCTTGCGCACCGGATACCGTTTCCGCCCGATCGCGGCGACAAGATCCGCTCGCATCACCTGCTGAAGGCGCTTGCGCGCCTCGCGCCGGTGCATGTCGGCTGCTTCGGTGATACGCCGGGCGACTTCGCGCACGAGGGCGAGCTTGCCCGGGTGGCCGCGAGCCACTTCCTCGTCCGGCGCGCCGCGGATCTCGCGCTCCCTGGCCTGCGCGCCTTGCAGCAGCGCAAGCCCGTCAGCCTCACGGCGTTCGACAGCGCGGAGCTGCGAGGCTGGGTCGAGCGAACGCTGCACGAGAGAGAGGTCGCCACCATCTTCGTCTTCTCCGGGCAGATGGGTCAGTATGTGCCGGAGCACTTTTCGGGCCGGGTGATCGTCGACTTGTGCGACGTCGATTCGGCGAAGTTCGACGCCTATGCCGCAAAGGGCAGGGGCGCGCGCGCGTGGATGATGCTGCGCGAAGGCCGGCTGCTGGCCGCCGAGGAAACCCGGCTCGCGAGGCGGGCGGACCGCACGCTGCTGATCAGCGAAGCCGAGGCGGAGCTGTTTCGCACGCGCGGCAATGCGGATGCGGCGATCACCGTGGTGGGCAACGGGATCGACTCAGGCAGCTTCGACCCTGCGGCGACGTCGCCTGATCCGGGCCTGGCTGCCGCCGCGGGGCCACAACTCGTGTTCACCGGGCAGATGGATTACCCGCCCAATGTCGCTGCCGCGCTGCGGGTGGCGGAGCGCATCCTCCCGCCGGTCCGCCGGGTTCATCCGGCCGCGCAGCTCCATGTCGTTGGCCGTGCGCCGACGCGCGAGCTCACTGCGCTCAACGGCAAGGGCGGCGTGCGCGTGTGGGGCGAGGTGCCGGACGTGCGCCCGTTCCTCGCCGCGGCCGACCTGGTGGTGGCGCCGCTGGCGATCGCGCGCGGGGTGCAGAACAAGGTGCTCGAGGCGATGGCGATGGCCCGCCCGGTGCTGCTGACCAGCGAAGCCGCCACCGGCATCGCCGCGCGCCATGGCGAGCACTTCGCCGTCGCCGACAGCGACGATGCGCTCGCCGCGCGCGCGCTCGAGCTGCTTGCCGATACGCCTGCCGCGCTGCGCATGGGAGCGGCGGCGAGGCGGTTCGTGGTCGAACGGCAGAGCTGGGAGGCGATGCTTGCGCCGCTCCCGGCACTGCTGGGGTTTGCTTCACGCGAGTGTGCACTCGATGCCGCCTGATACTGCACGCCTGGCGCCTTCCCGCAGATGGTCGGCAGCCGTGCTGCCCGATTGCTGGCGCAGGCCGCTCGCGCACCTCGCGGCGGCGTGGCTCGCGCTGTTCGCGCTCACCTTCGCCGAGTGGCGCGAGATGGCGCATCAGTGGTGGGACATCGATACCTACGCGCACATCGTGCTGATCCCGCCGATCCTCGCATGGCTCGTCTGGCTGCGCCGCGCCGAACTGGCGAAGATCGCGCCGGTCG
>JBQCFR010000254.1:0-4783 GCA_051958885.1 Tsuneonella sp. | reverse complement strand
GGCCTCGCGCTGTCGGGCAAGCGCCCGGTGGCCGAGCTGATGTTCGCCGATTTCGTCGGCGTCAGCCTCGATCAGATCTGGAACCAGATCGGCAAGTTCCGCTACATGTTCGGCGGGAAGACGCGCTGCCCGGCGATCATCCGGATGGCGTACGGAGCGGGCTTCAACGCCGCCGCGCAGCACAGCCAGTCGGTCCACCAGTTCCTCACCGGGATGCCGGGTCTCAAGGTGGTGATGCCCTCCACTCCGGCCGACGTGAAGGGCCTGCTGCGCACCGCGCTGCGGGGCGACGACCCGGTGATGTTCCTCGAGCACAAGGCGCTCTACGCCATGGAAGGCGAGGTGCCCGACGGCGATTACACGATCCCCTTCGGCGATGCGCGCCAGGTGCGCGCGGGCGAGGACGTGACGGTGATCGCCACCGGCATGATGGTCGGCGTCGCCGAGGGCGCGGCCGAAGAGCTGGCGGGAGAAGGCGTGGGCGTCGACCTGATCGATCTCAGGACCACCAGCCCGATCGATGAGGAAGCGATCCTCGACTCGGTTGAGCTCACCGGCCGCCTGGTGGTGGTCGACGAAGCGCCGCCGCGCTGCAACCTCGCCACCGACGTGGTTTCGCTGGTCGCACAGAAGGCGTTCTCCAGCCTCAAGGCGCCGGCGCAGATGGTCACCGCGCCGCACTCTCCCGTACCCTTCGCGCGCGAGCTCGAAAGCGCCTACCTGCCCTCGTCGGACCGGGTCGCCGCGGCGGTGCGCAAGACGCTGGAATACCGGTGAGGAGGCGCACATGACCAAGCTGCGCGCCTTCTGCATGCCCAAGTGGGGAATCGAGATGACCGAAGGCACGGTCGCCGAATGGATGGTCGCCGAAGGCGCCGCCTTCAAGAAAGGCGACACGCTGTGCCTGATCGAGACGGCCAAGATCACCAACGAGGTCGAGGCCGAGCGCGACGGCGTTCTCGCCCGCGTGCTCGTTCCGGCGGGCCACGAGGACCCGGAGGTGGTCGGCACGCTGCTGGCGGTGTTCGCCGATAGCGAGCCCAACGCGGCCGAGGTCGATGCGTTCGTGGCGGACTTCGTGCCCGCCGACGCGCTCGGCACCGCCGGGCGCAAGCGCGACAAGACCGAGAAGGCGGCGGCGGAGAAGCCGGCGAAGGCGGAGCAGCCGCGCGCGCGGATCGAGACCAACCGCCCGATCAGCCCCAAGGCGCTCGAGCTGGCGCAGGACGAAGGGCTCGATCTCACCGACGTCGAAGGCTCGGGTCGGCACGGGCGCATCACGCTGCAGGACGTGGAGCAGGCGCTGCGGCCCGCGGCGCGGCCGAACTTGCGGGGTCCGGCGGAGCTGGCGCCCGAGGACCGCTCGGTGTTCGCCTCGCCGCTCGCGCGCCGCATCGCCGCGCATCACGGGATCGATCTCTCGGCGCTGACCGGCACCGGCCCGCGCGGGCGAATCTCGAAGAAGGACGTGCTGGCGAAAGTGCCCGCGCCCGCCGCCTCCGGCTCGGCGCGCGCCGCGTTCGTCGCGGTCGACAACTCGCCGCGGGTCGAGAAATTCGACCGGGTGCGCAAGGTCGTCGCGCAGCGGCTGACCGCGGCCAAGCAGGACATTCCGCACTTCTACCTGCGGATCACGGTGCGCGCGGATGCCCTGCTGGCGCTGCGCAAGACCGCCAACCTGGTGCTCGGCTGCAAGGCCTCGGTGAACGACTACATCGTGATGGCCGCGGCCAAGGCGCTGGCCCAGCACCCCGAGGTCAACGTTCAGCTTCACGGCGAGGAACTGCACCGCTTCCCGCATGCCGACGTCGCGGTGGCGGTGGCGAGCGACAAGGGCCTCGTCACCCCGATCGTGCGGCAGGCCGACCGCATGCGGATCGACGGGATCGCCCAGGCGACCCGCGGGCTGATCGACAAGGCGCAGGCCGGCAAGCTGGCGTGGGACGATCTCGACGGCGGCACGTTCACCGTCTCCAACCTGGGCATGTTCGGGGTCGAGCAGTTCGACGCGATCATCAACCCGCCGCAGGCGGCGATCCTGGCGGTCGGCGCGGCCGAACGGCGGCCGGTCGAGACCGACGCCGGCGACATCGAGTTCGCCACCTGCATCGGCCTGACGCTGTCAGTCGATCACCGCGCGATCGACGGGGCCGCGGGCGCGCGGTTCCTCGCCACGCTGAAGGGGCTGATCGAAGACCCCGAGCAACTCTTCGCCTGACAGGAGCGCCGCCATGAGCAAGCCAGGGACCATCGCCGGGCTCGGCCGGATCGAACAGCTCGCCTTCGTGCCGAGCGACTTCGACGCGGCGATCGAGCACTGGACCAAGACGATGGGCGTGGGTCCGTTCTTCCTCATCGAGAACATTCATCTCGACGACATGCAATATCGCGGACAGCCGACCGATGCGCGCTTCAGCGTCGCGATCGCCTATTGGGGCGACGTCCAGATCGAGCTGGTCCGGCCCGAGAACGACGCGCCTGCGCACTACAACGGCGAATACGCGGTCCCCGACCGGCTCAACCACGTGCTGCAGATCGTCGACGACTGGGACGCGGCGGTGCGCGCGGTCGAAGAGGCCGGTGCGGAGGTGATCGTCTCGGGCGGCGTCAATGGTGGCAAGGTCATGTATGTCGACCCGGGATACGGTCCCGGCGGGCTGGTCGAGATCCTCTGCCCCGTGCAGGGCGGCGCTGGGCTGTTCGACATGATCAAGGCCGCCGCCGCGAACTGGGACGGCAGCGACCCGGTGCGCAAGCTGGGCTGACCACTCCTCGGAACCCGCCCGGCGTAACGCGGGTTGGAGCCTCATGACGCACTCGCACGCCGGCACGGCGCCTCGGCCGCGCTCCTAAGCGCCCATGTGCGAGCAGGTCGAAGCCACTTCCGCTCCACCCTGCAGCAAGCGGCTCACGTGCGCGCTCGCCGTGCTGGTGCTGCTCGGCGGGTGCGGCGCGTCGGGACGAGGCCCGAAGCACGGCGGCGACGTTGGCAGGGGCGCGGAAGTGCTTACGCAGATGGCCTGCGGATCGTGCCACGTCATCCCCGGCCTGCCGCAAGCCGACGGTAAAGTGGGGCCGTCGCTCGAAGGCTTCGGACGGCAGCAGGTGATCGCGGGCATGCTGCCCAACACGGCCGCCAACCTCCAGCGATACCTGCTCGATCCGCAGGCGTTCGTCCCCGGCAACGTCATGCCGGCGGAGCACATGACGCAGCAGCAGGCGCGCGACGCCGCCGCCTACCTGCTGGCGCTGCGATGAACTGGCTTGGGAGCCTCGTGCGGAGACATCCGCTGCTGGCCGGCATCGCGGCTGGCATCGCCCTGTGCGGCCTGATCGGCGCGCTCGCCGGAGCGTTCCTCATCATGGGCGGCTACAACACCGCCGCGAGCAGCCCGCATGCCAAGATCATCGCCTGGGCCGCGCACACCACGATGACCAACTCGGTCAAGCGGCGCGCGCCAGAGATGCCGGCGCCGACGATGGTCTCGCGCGCCACCCTGCTGACCGGCGCGATGGAGTACGACCGGAACTGCGTCGAATGCCACGGCGGGCCAGGCGTCCCGCGTGCTGCGTGGGCGAGCGCGATCCTGCCGACCCCGCCGTACCTGCTCGATTCGAACCGCAAGTGGGCTCACGGCGAGCTGTTCGAGATCATCGATCACGGGGTGAAGCTCACCGCGATGCCCGCGTGGGGCGAAGTGCTCCCGCGGGACAAGGTCATCGCGCTGGTCGATTTCGTCGAGCTGCTCCCGCGGCTGAAGCCCGCGCAGTTCGCCGAGCTGCGCCAGGCCGCGCGGGCGCAAGCGACGAAGCACGCCGCCGCTTCACCCCCGGGCGGTGCCTAAGCGGCGCTCAGCTCTCCAGCCACTTCTCCAGGTTCTCGTGGAAGTAGCGGACCCGCCGCTCCTGCCAGGCGAGATATTCGCGCTTGTAGCCGCGCGAATGGAGCCCCTTCTGCTGGTGCTCCCACACCGACACGTCCTGATCGATGCCGGGGCCGGTCGAAACCTCCCCGAACTTGCCCTTTTCGTACGGCGCCGGGACCGAGACATCGACCCATTCGGACATCGAGTACGAGTAGTACTTGTCCACCCCGTCCGGGAACAGCGTGAGGTACCACATGTCGAAGTAGCACTTCTCCGGATCGCTCTCGTGCGGCCGGGCGCGCAGCCAGATGTTGCCGTCCGGCTTGAGGCTGAACGAGAGGTTCGGGAAGATCGTGTAGTGCCAGTGATCAGTCAGCTGGTCGTCGTTGTAGGTCGAGAAGTCGTAGCCCTTCTCCGCCCCCTTCTCGCGCTTGGCCTTCTGCAGCACGGCACGAATCTCGCCGGTCTTGCCGCCGCGGAACTGTTCGGGATCGATATCCCAGAACTTGAGCTCCTCGGCCATCATCTGGAGCGTCTCGGTCTCGCCCCCGCGCAGCATCCGGGTGGGCCCAGCGCCGGGCATGAACATCCGCGCATGGCCCTCGGGATAGAGGTCGAACTGGCAGTAATGGTGCGAGTACTCCATCACGAACTTGGTCTGCGGATGGACGAACGGGACGTGGTAGCTCTCGTTGAAGTTGTCCTGCACCAGCTTCCAGTTGAAGTCGCCCTCAATCGTCACCCAGTGGGTGCGAACCATCTTCTCCATCGGATAGGTGTCGATCTGGTCGGCGATCGGGCCCATCGCCTGGCGCAGCGGCACGGCGTTATCGTCCATGTTGATCCACACGAACCCGGCCCAGACCTCGCACTTGACCGGCACGAGGTTGAGCTTGCCGCAGGGCGAGCCCTGGATG
>JBQCFR010000253.1:0-6514 GCA_051958885.1 Tsuneonella sp. | reverse complement strand
GCGATGCCGACGAGCATGAAGGTCTGGCTACGGGCGGGCGCGGCGGTGTCCCAGATGGTCAGCGCGCCGGGCACGACGTAAGGCCAGATCGTCACCCCCAGGCCCGCCATGCCGAGCAGGAACAGCGCGAGCGCGAGCAGGAACGGCGCGACCTCCCACCGTTTGCGCAGGCCATAGAACAGCGCGAAGGCGATGATCGCGATGAGCAGCGGCACCTGGCTGGTGAAATAGACCTGCGGGCTGTCGAGCCAGCGATGGCGGTACTCGGGCAGCAGCGCGAGGTTGGCGAGGCTGACGCCGGCCATCAGCACCAGCGTCGCCAAGCCCGCCCAGGCGGCGAGGCGGCGCGCGTGGGCCTGCACCTCGCCCTCGAGCTTCCAGATCAGCCAGCACGCGCCGAGCAGCGCGTAGCCGGCGACCACTCCCAGGCCGGTGAGCAGCGTGTAGGGGGTGAGCCAGTCCCACCAGCTCCCGGCGTAGGTGCGCCCCGCCACCCGGATGCCCTGGAGGATCGCGCCGAGCACCATCCCCTGGCTGAGCGCCGCGACGAGCGAGCCGCCGAAGAACGCGAAGTCCCAGAACGGGCGGTGGCGCTCGTCGCGCCAGCGGAACTCGAACGCCACCCCGCGGAAGATCAGCCCCAGCAGCATCGCGATGATCAGCGGGTAAGTCGCCGGCAGGATCACCGCGTAGGCGAGCGGGAACGCGGCGAGCAGCCCGCCCCCGCCCATCACCAGCCAGGTCTCGTTGCCGTCCCACAGCGGCGCGATCGCGTTCATCGCGCGGTTGCGTCCGTGGCCGACGGTGATCGCGGGAAAGAGGATGCCGATGCCGAGGTCGAACCCGTCCATCACCACATAGGCGAACACCGCGAAGGCGATGATGAAGGCGAATATCACGGTGAGATCGAGGCTGGCGGTCATTGCTCGGTCTTCCCTGCGGGCAGCGGACGGCCGCGGCCGGGGTTCTGCGCGGCGGGGGTGATCCCGGCCGTGCGGATCGGCGCGTCCTCGCTCGCCTTCATGCCGGGTTCGTGCGGCTGCGGGGGCTGGCGCATCAGCCGCAGCATGTACCAGATGCCGACCCCGAACACCGCGAAGTAGACCACCACGAATGCAAGCAGCGAGGTGGCGACAGCCGGCGCGGCCAGCGGGCTCATCGCCTGGCTGGTCCGCAGATGCCCGTAGACGAGGTAGGGCTGGCGGCCGACCTCGGTCGTCACCCACCCGGCGATGATAGCGACAAACCCGAACGGGGACATCGCCAGCGCGAAACGGTGGAGCAGCGGCCATTCGTAGAGCGTGCCGCGCCAGCGCGCCCACAGGCTGAGGAGGCCCAGCGTCAGCATCAGCAGCCCGAGCCCGACCATGATCCGGAAGCTCCAGAACACGATCGCTGCGGGTGGCTGTTCGCTGTCCGGCACGGTGTCGAGGCCCTTGAACGCCGCGTTGGGATCATGCTGCAGGATCAGGCTGCCGAGCTTGGGAATGCCCAGCGCGTAGTCGAGGTGCTGGGTCCGGTCGTTGGGAAGGCCGAACAGGTACAGCGGCGCGCCGCGGGGCCAGCTTTCGTAGTGCCCCTCGATCGCCATGATCTTGACCGGCTGATGCTCGAGCGTGTTGAGCCCGTGCGCATCGCCGATGGCGATCTGGATCGGCGCGACGAGCGCGGCCATCCACATCGCCATCGAGAACATCTTCTTCACCTGCGGCGTGGCGTGGCCGCGCAGCAAGTGCCAGCCGGCGACCCCGCCGACCACCAGTGCGGTGGCGAGGAACGCGGCGGTGACGGTGTGCGTCAGCCGGTAGGGGAAGCTCGGGTTGAAGATGATCGTCCACCAGCTCGGACCCGGCAGGAACTGGCCGTTCGCGCCCATCTCGTAGCCTTGCGGGGTCTGCATCCAGCTGTTCGCCGCGAGGATCCAGAACGAGGACAGCAAGGTTCCCGCCGCCACGGCGAGGGTCGCGACGAAGTGCAGGCCGCGGCCGACTTTCTCCATCCCGAACAGCATCACGCCGAGGAAGCCCGCCTCGAGGAAGAACGCCGTCAGCACCTCGTAAGCCATCAGCGGGCCGATTACCGGCCCGGCCTTGTCGGAGAACACCGCCCAGTTGGTGCCGAATTGATAGGACAGCACGATGCCCGAGACGACGCCCATCGCGAAGTTGATCGAGAAGATCTTCACCCAGTAGCGGAACAGGTCGAGATACACCGCCTTGCCGGTCCTCAGCCACAGCCCTTCGAGCACCGCGAGGTACGAGGCCAGCCCGATGGTCAGGGCCGGAAACAGGAAGTGGAAGCTGACCGTGAAGGCGAACTGCCAGCGGGCGAGGAGCAGTGCTGTCGGATCTGTCAGCATCGCGCTCCTTCTACACGGTATGCCGACAGGCGCGATATACCAGCGTGCAATTCGGGTTGCGGTCCGTGCAACAGGACCGCTGTAGCTTTCGCTTGCCCTTCGCCGGACAATCCGCACATCTAGGCCAGGATGCTGCGTCAGTACGAACTCGTAGAACGGGTCAAGGACTACGACCCCGATGCCGACGAGGCGCTGCTCAACCGCGCCTACGTCTACACTGTGCAGAAGCACGGCACGCAGAAGCGCGCGAGCGGCGACCCGTATTTCAGCCATCCGGTCGAGGTCGCCGGGCTGATGACCGACCTGAAGCTCGACCAGGAAACAATCGTCACCGCGCTGCTCCACGACACGGTCGAGGATACCCTGGCGACGATCGACGATGTCGAGGCCAACTTCGGCGGCGAGGTGGCGCGGCTGGTCGACGGCGTCACCAAGCTGTCGAAGATCGAGGCGATGCCCGAGAACGAGCGCGCGGCCGAGAACCTGCGCAAGTTCCTGCTGGCGATGAGCGAGGACATCCGCGTGCTGCTCGTCAAGCTCGGCGACCGGCTGCACAACATGCGCACGCTCCACTTCATCAAGAGCGAGGAGAAGCGCCGCCGGATCGCCCGCGAGACGATGGATATCTACGCCCCGCTCGCCGAGCGGGTGGGGATGTACGAATACATGCGCGAGATGCAGCTGCTCGCGTTCGAACAGCTCGAGCCCGAGGCTTACGCCACCATCACCGGCCGGCTCGCGCAGATCCGCAGCTCCGACGGCGGGCAGGTCGATGCGATCGCGCTGGCGATCAAGCAGGCGCTCGCCGAGGCCGGGCTCAAGGTCGAAGTCTCCGGACGCGAGAAGCACCCGTTCTCGATCTGGAAGAAGATGGCCGAACGCCACGTCAGCTTCGAGCAGGTGACCGACATCATGGCGTTCCGGGTGATCACTGAAAGCACGGAGGATTGCTACCGCGCGCTGGGCGTCCTGCACGGCACGTGGCAGTTCATTCCGGGGCGTTTCAAAGACTATATCTCGACGCCGAAGACCAACGGCTACCGCAGCCTGCACACCAGCCTGATTTACGAGAATTCGATGCGCGTGGAGGTGCAGATCCGCACCCGCACGATGCACCGGACGAACGAGTTCGGGTTCGCCGCGCACTGGGCCTACAAGCAGGGCGACCGGCCCGACGGCCAGGTCGGCTGGCTGCGCGACCTGATCGAAATCGTCGACGCCAGTCACGATGCCGAGGAGCTGCTCGAGCACACCCGGCTGGCGATCTACCAGGATCGCATCTTCGCCTTCACCCCCAAGGGCGCGCTGTTTCAGCTGCCCAAGGGCGCGACCCCGGTGGACTTCGCGTTCGCGGTCCATACCGACCTTGGGGCGCAGACCGTCGGCGCCAAGATCAACGGCCGCCACATGCCGCTGCGCACCGTCCTCAACAACGGCGACGTGGTCGAGATCATCAAGGGCAAAAGCGCCGAGCCGCAGCTCTCCTGGCTGAGCTTCGTCACCACCGGCAAGGCGCGCGCCTCGATCCGTCGCTCGGTGCGGCTGAAGGAACGCGCCGAGGTTGCGACGCTGGGGCGCAAGCTGTTCGACGAGATCGCCGCGCGGCTGCCCGCCAAGATCGGCAAGAAGGCGGTGCGCGAGGCGGTCAAGCGGCTCGAACTCGAAGACGAGGAGGTGCTGATGTACGACATCGGCGCGGCCAAGCTGGAAGATCGCGCGGTGATGGAGGCGCTGGTCCCGGGCAGCACCGCCGAACTGCCCGCGGAGGAGGCCTGGCCGGCGCAGGAAAAGGCGATCTCGATCCGCGGCCTCACGCCGGGCGTGGGCTTCCAGCTCGCCCAGTGCTGCCACCCGGTGCCGGGCGACCGCATCGTCGGCCTGCGCAAGGCGGGCGAGGGGGTCGAGGTGCACACCATCGATTGCCACGAGCTCGCCAGCGGGATCGACGCCGACTGGCTCGACCTCAACTGGGGCAAGCGCAGCCAGGGCGCCGTCGGGCGGCTGCGCGTGACGCTCTACGACCGCCCGGGAACGCTCGCCGAAATGGCGGGCATCTTCGCGCAAAGCCATGCGAACGTCGTGCGGCTGGCGCAAATCCAGCACGACCATCCGTTTTCGATCTATGAAGCCGAGCTCGACGTGCAGGACCTTGCCCACCTGACCCGCATCATGAGTGCGCTGCGCGCGAGCGATGCGGTGGCGCAGGCGGAGCGGATTTGATCGCGGCGTGATCCTGGGTCTCGATCACGTCCAGCTCGCCATGCCGCGCGGCGGCGAGGAGCGGGCGCGGGCGTTCTACGCCGGAGTGCTCGAGATGACCGAGACCGCGAAGCCGGCGCACCTCGCGGCGAACGGCGGATGCTGGTTCGAGAGCGGAGACGCGCATCTGCACCTCGGCGTCGAGGACGATTTCCGCGCAGCGAAGAAGGCTCACGCCGCGCTGCTGGTGTCCGACCTGTCGGCGCTACGTGAACGGTTGAGCCAGGCCGGGATCGCGTTTCAACAGGGCAAGCCGCTCGCCGGATATGTGCGCGGCGACATCAGTGATCCCTTCGGCAACCGCATCGAGCTGATGCAGCGGACCTGACCCGCTCAGAGCCGCGACGATCGCAGTATCTTGCCGGCGGTGTCGGTCACCACCTGGTAGAGCACGCCGTCGGTTCCGCGCAGCTTGCGCACGGTGTTGCCCGCGCTGTCGACGGTGCTCGAGACGACGCTCAGTCCGGAATTGGCAAGATCGAGCAGCCGGCCCGATTGCAACACCCCGCGGGTGAGGTCGCCCACGGTGGACACGGTGTTGTTGACCACGCCCCCGACCGTTCCGACCGCGTTGTCGACAGTGCCGGTGAGCTGCTGGATGATCGCCGGATTCTTGTCGAGCGTCTGCAGCGTGCGGTCGATGATCGCCTTCACGTTGTCGAGCCGCACGACGAGCGCCGCCTGCACCTTGACGCCCTTGATTGTGATCTTGACCTTGTCGATCGAGGCATCGGCGCCGGCGGTCAGCTTGAGCAGGTTGGCGAGCCGCGCGTCGAGTGAGACGTGCGCCTGGAGGTTGTCGACTTCGAGCGTGATCTCCTCGACCGAGAGATTGGGGATGTCGAGCAGCACATCGGGCTGCTGGTCCTTGGGCACGCTCTGGAGGTAGTTCAGCGTCTGGCTTTGCGTCATTGCCCCCTGGCGCGCGTTCTGCGCGAAGGCCGGCGTGGCGGCGAAGGCCAGGGCGGCTGCCCCGGCGACGAGAAGCGGACGGACGGTCATTGGCGTGGTTTCCCTGGTGATGTGGTGTCGGGCGAAGTCGTGACGGCTGTCTCGGCGACAGGTGCGGCTGGTGCAGTCAGGCGCGCGGCGGCGTGAAGGTCGATGGTGAGGTTGCGATAACTCGACTGCCCCTTGGGAGCCGAGCGGCGAACCGAGACCGGCTCGGCAACGCCGGGATCCACGTGCAGTTCGAGCCGAGCGCTTCCGGCCTGCTCGATCTTGACCGAGCGCGCCTCGACACGGGCGTGCACTTCGATGTCCGGCGGTGTGGCGGGGTCGGCCGCGACCGGCGCGGCGATTTGTCCGACGAGTAGCAGCCCCACTATGCTCACGTGCGGCAAACGGGCTGACCTTGGCCCGGTTCCGGTTGTTTCTGCAAAAGAAAAGGGCGGCCCGTTGCGGGGCCGCCCTTCGCGTCTCTCTCGTAAAGACGAGGCTGAGTAAGCGGGTGCGCTTACTTGAGCTCGACGGTGCCGCCAGCGGCTTCGATCTTGCTCTTGATGTCCTCGGCCTCGGCCTTGTTGACGCCTTCCTTGACCGCCTTCGGGGCGCTCTCGACGAGGGTCTTGGCTTCGGTCAGGCCCAGGCCGGTGATGGCGCGGACTTCCTTGATGACCTGGATCTTCTTGCCGCCGTCACCGGTCAGGATGACGTCGAATTCGGTCTGCTCTTCGGCAGCCGAACCACCGGCGTCGCCACCGGCGGCAGGGGCCGCCACGGCGACCGCAGCGGCGGCGGACACGCCCCACGCTTCTTCCAGCGCCTTGGCAAGGTCGGCCGCCTCGAGGACGGTCAGCTTCGACAGTTCTTCAACAAGCTTGGCGATATCGGCCATGATGTTTCACTCCAAAATTCAGGCTGGGGCAAACGCGCCCCGAAAATTCGCGAACGAAA
>JBQCFR010000252.1:0-2021 GCA_051958885.1 Tsuneonella sp. | reverse complement strand
CGCGATTTCCTGGCCGCCGTCCGACTTTTGGAAGCGCTTGGCGACTGATCAAAAAAAGAACCCGGCGTCTTCGCCGGGTTCCTTTTGCTGATATACGGGTCCGCTCAGACCGAATAGTACATGTCGTATTCGACCGGGCTGGGGGTGGTTTCCCAGCGGGTCACGTCGCCCCATAGCAGTTCGACGTAGGCGTCGATCTGGTCCTTGGTGAACACGTCGCCCTTCAAGAGGAACGCGTGGTCGGCCTCGAGGCTCTCGAGCGCCTCGCGTAGCGAACCGCACACAGTCGGCACTTCGGCGAGCTCTGCCGGCGGCAGGTCGTAGAGGTTCTTGTCCATCGCCTCGCCCGGGTGGATCTTGTTCTGGATCCCGTCGATCCCCGCCATCAGCATCGCCGCGTAGCAGAGGTAGGGGTTGGCCATCGCGTCGGGGAAGCGGAACTCGACCCGCTTGGCCTTTTCGCCGCTGCCGTAGGGGATGCGGCAGCTCGCCGAGCGGTTGCGCGCCGAATAGGCCAGCAGCACCGGCGCCTCGAACCCCGGGACCAGCCGCTTGTAGCTGTTGGTCGTCGGGTTGGTGAACGCGTTCAGCGCCTTGGCGTGCTTGATTACCCCGCCGATGAAATAGAGGCACATGTCGGAAAGGCCGGCATAGCCGTTGCCGGCGAACAGCGGCTTGCCGCCGTCCCAGATCGAGAAGTGGGTGTGCATCCCGCTGCCGTTATCGTCCTTGATCGGCTTGGGCATGAACGTCGCCGTCTTGCCATAGGCGTGGGCGACCTGGTGGACGACGTACTTGTAGATCTGCATCCGGTCGGCGGTCTCGACCAGCGAGCCGTACGTCAGGCCCAGCTCGTGCTGCGCGGCGGCGACCTCGTGGTGGTGCTTGTCGCACGGCAGGCCCATCTCGAGCATGGTGGTGACCATCTCGCCGCGGATGTCGACCGCGCTGTCGACCGGAGCCACCGGGAAGTAGCCGCCCTTGACCCGCGGGCGGTGCGCCATGTTGCCGCCTTCGTAATCGCGGCCGGTGTTGGTCGGCAGCTCGATGTCGTCGATGCGATAGCCCGACACGTTGTACCCGTCCTCGAAGCGGACATCGTCGAACATGAAGAACTCGGCTTCGGGGCCGACGTACACGGTGTCGCCGATGCCGGTCGACTTGAGGTAGTTCTCGGCGCGCTTGGCGGTCGAGCGCGGATCGCGGTCGTACCAGTCGCCGGTCGAGGGTTCGTCGATGTCGCAGAACAGGATCATCATCGGCGTCGCGCTGAACGGATCGACGTAGACCTGCCCCAAGTCGGGCTTCAGGATCATGTCGCTTTCGTTGATCGCCTTCCAGCCGGCGATCGAGGAGCCGTCGAACATCAGCCCGTCCTCGAGCTCGTCCTCGCCGAGGACGCTCGAGACCATCGTCAGATGCTGCCACTTGCCCTTGGGATCGGTGAACCGCAGGTCGACCCACTCGATCTCCTGCTCCTCGATCTGCTTGAGGACGTCTTTCGCGCTCGGCATTGTTCTTCCTTCGTAAGTTCCCCTCCCGCCTGCGGGAGGGGCTAGGGCTGGGTAAATCCGGCGGGGGCAGGCCCGCGCCGGGGAAACTCAAATCGCGTCGTCGTCGCGCTCGCCGGTGCGGATGCGCAGCGCGCTGTCGATGGTCGAGACGAAGATCTTGCCATCGCCGATGCGCCCGGTCTGGGCGGCGGCGGCGATCGCCTCCACCGTGCGCTCGGCAATGGCGTCGGAGACGACCACCTCAAGCTTCACCTTGGGCAGGAAGTCGACGACGTATTCGGCGCCGCGATAGAGCTCGGTGTGGCCCTTCTGGCGCCCGAAGCCCTTGGCCTCGGTGACGGTGATGCCCGAGACGCCGATCTCGTGCAGCGCCTCCTTCACCTCGTCCAGCTTGAACGGCTTGATGATCGCCTCGATCTTCTTCACGTGACCCCCGGCCTGCGGCTCGCATGGTTCCGGCGTTGTGCAGGCCTGTGCGCCCGCTCGCCGGAGATGGATTGATCCCTT
>JBQCFR010000251.1:0-4454 GCA_051958885.1 Tsuneonella sp. | reverse complement strand
TCACCACCATGTTGGGCAGCGTGGCGAGATAGGTAACGTCGAAGCTGCCGGCGTGAGTCGCCCCGTCGGCCC
This sequence comes from Tsuneonella sp., assembly GCA_051958885.1. Lineage (GTDB taxonomy): Bacteria > Pseudomonadota > Alphaproteobacteria > Sphingomonadales > Sphingomonadaceae > Tsuneonella. The sequence continues at coordinate 4,382 of JBQCFR010000251.1, read as the reverse complement.
CGACCAGCCCCGCGCGGTCGATCGCGAAGCGGACCGGCAGGTTCTGGATCGCCACGTCGTGGACCACCTGGTCGAACGCGCGCTGGAGGAAGGTCGAATAGATCGCGCAGAACGGCCGCATGCCTTGCGCGGCGAGCCCGGCGGCGAAGGTCACCGCGTGCTGCTCGGCGATGCCCACGTCGAATGCGCGATCCGGGTGCGCCTCGGCGAACCGGTCGACTCCCGTGCCGCTCGGCATCGCGGCGGTGATTGCGCAGATGCGCGGATCGCTGTCGGCGAGCTCGGCGAGCGTGTCGCCGAACACGTTCTGGTACGCCGGGGGGCCGCCCGCGCTCTTCTTCTGCTCGCCGGTGACGACGTCGAACTTGGCGACGCCGTGGTACTTGTCGGCGCTGTTCTCGGCCGGGGCGTAGCCCTTGCCCTTCTTGGTCACGACGTGGACCAGGATTGGCCCCTGCTCGCTGTCGCGCACGTTCTCGAGCACTGGGATCAGGTGATCGAGGTTATGCCCGTCAATCGGCCCGACGTAGTAGAACCCGAGCTCCTCGAACAGCGTGCCCCCGGTGACCATCCCGCGGGTGAACTCCTCCGCCTTTTCCAACCCGTGGTTGAGCCGCCGGCTGATCCGCGCCGACAGCCGCTTGGCGAGATTGCGCAGGCCGAGGTACTCGCTCGAGGACACCATCCGCGCCAAATATGCCGAGAGCCCGCCGACGGGCGGTGCGATCGACATGTCGTTGTCGTTGAGGATCACCACCAGCCGGTTGCCCGCGGCTTCGGCGTTGTTCATCGCCTCGTAGGCCATCCCGGCGCTCATCGCGCCGTCGCCGATTACCGCGATGCCCTTGCCCGGCGCACCTTTCAGCTTGTTGGCGATCGCGAAGCCGAGCGCGGCCGAGATCGAGGTGCTCGAATGAGCCGCGCCGAACGGGTCGTACTCGCTCTCGCTGCGCTTGGTGAACCCGCTGAGCCCGCCGCCCTGCCGCAGCGTGCGAATCCGGTCGCGCCGCCCGGTGATGATCTTGTGCGGGTAGGCCTGGTGGCCAACGTCCCACACCAGCCGGTCGCGCGGGGTGTCGAACACGTAATGGATCGCCACCGTAAGCTCGACTACGCCGAGGCCCGAGCCGAGATGACCGCCGGTGGAGCCCACCGCGCTGATCATTTCGGAGCGCAGCTCGTCGGCGAGCTGGCGGAGCTGGGACTTGTCGAGCTTGCGCAGATCGGAAGGAGTATCGACCGTATCGAGCAACGGTGTTTCGGGACGGGTCGTCATGCCCGGGTCCTACACGCGCGGCGAAGCGCTGTCGATGAAAGCGCGGTGAGCAAAGGCTGAGGAATGGCTGAGCGCCCGCTAGCGGCAGGCGGCGCACAGGCCGCGGATCTCGATCACCGGGCGCTCGGGCTTGAACCCGGTCGCCTCCGCGAGGCCGCGCACCTTGCGGCTCACTTCGTCGCTGTCGACGTGAGTCGCCTCCCCGCATTCGTCGCACACGAGGAAGATGCAGTCGTGCAGGCAGCCCGGGTGGCTGTTGGCGAGGTAAGCGTTGCTCGATTCCACCCGCATCGCGAGGTTGTTGGCCACGAACAGGTCGAGGATACGGTACACCGAGTTGGGCGCGATGCGCTTGCCGCGCCGCGCCGAGACGCCGTCGGCAATGTCGTAGGCGGACACGGGGCGCTCGTGCTGGGCGAGCTCCTCGAACACCTCGGCCCGCAGCGCGGTCCACTGCTCGCCCGCATCGCCCAGCGCGTCGCGCGCCGCGTCGACGAGCCCGGTGCCCGAATGTTCGGTGTGGTGATGGTGGTGACCAGCCATGGCCGCCTATCTAGCGACTGGCGCGCCCGGTTGCCAGTCAGGCGGCGGGCTTCGCCGTGTAGAGCCCCGGGTACATCGTCTTGAGCGCGCGCAGCCTGGGCATGTCCCAGTGCGCGATGTACGAATCGCTCGGATGCTTCTCGAGGTAGTTCTGGTGGTAGCCTTCTGCCGGATAGAACGCCTGCCCGCGTTCGAGCCGGGTGACGATCGGGCGCTTCCACAGCCCTGCCTTGCCGAGCTGCGCCAGATAAGCCGCGGCGACAACGCGCTGCTCTTCGCTGAGCGGCACAATCGCCGAGCGGTACTGCGTGCCGACGTCGGGCCCTTGGCGGTTCTTCTGCGTAGGATCGGCGATCACCGAGAAGAACACGCGCAGGAGCTGGTCGTAGCGCACGATCCTGGGATCGTAGGTGACCTTGACCGATTCGGCATGGCCGGTGTCGCCGCCTGAGACCGTCTCGTAGTGCGCGGTGGCCTGCGTGCCGCCGTGATAGCCGGCGACGGCGCTCCTGACGCCCTTGACGTGGCTGAACACGCCCTCGACGCCCCAGAAGCAGCCGCCGGAGAAGATCGCGGTCTTGAGCCCCGGCCCTTCCGTGGCCACTCGCGCCGCGGCGGGCGCGGCAACCGCCACTTCGTCCGCGAACGCCGGCTGCTCGCACGAGGCGAGCGTGAGGCCAGCGGCGGCCAGTGCGAGGAGCGCGGCTCTCATTCGCCGTGCAGCAATGCCGGGGCCGGCGGCGCGAGGGGCTGCGCATGCGCCTGCGGGACGATCTCGCCCCACCGGTCCGGCCCGATCTGCGCGCCCACGATGAGCGCGCCGAGCACGAAGCCGGCGGCGAAGTTGCGGTAGAGGTCGGACTTGAACAGGCGCATCGCGGGGTCTTTCGGTTGCTCGGTCAAAATGGGTAGAGCAGGGCGAATTGCAAAGGGCTGAACGCGCGCGGCGCGCAAGGTTCAGGCCGACGAAGACGGGACATCGGACGACGAAATGCTCGACGCGGCGATCATCGGGGGCGGCCACAACGGGCTCGTCTGCGCGTTCTACCTCGCGCGCGCGGGACTTAAGGTGCGCGTGTTCGAGGCGCGGCACGTCGTCGGCGGGGCGGCGGTGACCGAGGAGTTCGCGCCCGGCTTTCGCAACTCGACCGCGAGCTACACCGTCAGTCTGCTCCAGCCGAAGGTCGTCGCCGACATGCGGCTGCCAAGCCGCGGCTACCGCGTGATCGAGCGCCCCGTATCCAACTTCCTTCCGCTGGAGGGCGATTACCTCGTGCTAGGCGGCGGGCTCGAAGCGACGCAGGCCGAGTTCGCGCGCTTCTCGCGCGCTGACGCGGCGGCGCTGCCGGCCTACTACGCGATGCTTGAGACGGTGGCCGACGTGCTGCGCGATCTCGCGCTGCGCGTTCCGCCCGACATTTCGGGCGGGGTGCGCGGGCTGATCGACGCCGCGCTGCAGACGCGCGCGTTGGCCAAGCTGCCGCTCGCCGCCAAGCGCGAGGTGCTGGCGATGTTGACCCTCTCCGCGCGCGACCTGCTGAACCGCTGGTTCGAGATCGAGCCGGTGAAGGCCGCGTTCGGGTTCGACGCCTGTGTGGGCAACTACGCCAGCCCCGATGCGCCGGGCAGCGCCTACGTGCTGCTCCACCACGTGTTCGGCGAGGTGAACGGCAACAAGGGCGCGTGGGGGCACGTCATCGGCGGCATGGGCGCGATCACGCGAATGATGGCCGAAGCCGCGACCGAGGCGGGCGCGGGGGTCATCTGCAATGCGCCCGTCGAGCGCGTGCTGGTCGAGCAGGGCCGCGCGGCGGGCGTGGTGCTTGCCGGCGGCGAAGAGGTGCGCGCGAAGCGGGTGATCGCCAACCTCGGGCCCAAGCCGCTGTTCGACCGGCTTGTGCCGCGCGGTGCCGTGCCGGCGGATTTCGCCCGCGCGATGGACCATTACCGCGGCGGTTCGGGCAGCCTGCGGATGAACGTCGCGCTCGCGGGCCTGCCGCGTTTCCGCAACGCACCGCCGGGCGGCGCGCACTTGCGCGCCGGGATCGTGATCGCGCCGAGCCTCGACTACATGGACCGCGCGTGGCGCGATGCGCGCGCTAGGGGCTTCAGCCAGGAGCCGATCGTCGAGATGCTGATTCCCAGCCTCGTCGACGACAGCCTTGCGCCTGCCGGCCACCACGTCGCCAGCCTGTTCTGCCAGCATGTCGATCCCGACATGCCCGAGGAACTGGAGGATGCCGCGGTCGCGGCGGTGTTCGCGGCGATCGAGGACCACGCGCCGGGCTTCCGCGAGCTGGTGCTCCACACCCAGGTCCACACGCCGAAGAAGCTCGAGGCCAAGTTCGGGCTGTGGCGCGGCGACATCTTCCATGGCCGCATGAGCCTCGACCAGCTATGGGCGGCGCGCCCGGTGCTCGGCGCGGGGAGCTACAGGACGCCGGTGCCAGGGCTGTGGCTATGCGGCGCGGGCGCACACCCGGGCGGCGGCGTCACCGGGGCGCCGGGCCACAACTGCGCTCACGCGGTGCTGCGCGAAGGCAAGTGGTGGCGCCAGGCTCGC
>JBQCFR010000250.1:0-3113 GCA_051958885.1 Tsuneonella sp. | reverse complement strand
TGGGTTGGGCGAACGCCGCCGCAGGAACCGCGAGCGCGGAGGCGGCTGCCAGCCACGCGAATCTCGAACCGATAGTCACCTTTGAAAGCCCCTTGGTTGGTTGCGCGCCGCTTCACCGGCAGGCGCTGGCCGTTCGCGCCGTGCCATAGCGCGTCTGCCCCGGTCCTTTCAACGAGCCGGGCTGTCGCTAGCCTGAATCGTCCACTATGCGCTGGCCGATGCCGAGCCGCGACCATCCGCTCCTGCCGATCGCGGCGACGTTTGCCGCAATCGGGCTGCTGAGCCTGATGGACGCGTTCATGAAGAGCGCGTCAATCGCTGTCGGCGCCTACAGCGCGCTACTGGTGCGTGCGCTCATCGGCGTCGGTCTCGCTGGGCCCGCATGGCGGCTCACCGGCGGCCGCTGGCCTCAACCCAGGGTGCTGCGCCTCCATGCGATCCGCGGCGTGGTCGTGGCGGGGATGGCGTTTACGTTCTTCTTCTCGCTGGTCAGCCTGCCGCTGGCGCAGGCGATCGCTATCTCGTTCATCGCCCCGCTGATCGCCCTGTGGCTCGCCGCGCTGGTGCTCGGTGAGCGGATCGGGCAGCGCGCGATCTTCGCCGCGGTTCTCGGGCTGGCCGGAGTGGTGGTGATCCTCGGGAGCAAGATTTTCGGCGAAGCGATGGGGGACGGCGCGGCGCTTGGCATTGTCGCAGTGCTCGCCTCGGCGGTGCTCTATGCGTGGAACCTGATCCTGCAACGCCAGCAGGCGCTGGTCGCGCAGCCGCTCGAGGTCGGCACCTTTCAGAATGCGGTGGTGTTCCTGGTCCTGCTCGGCTTCGCGCCGTTCGTGTTCGTGGCCCCCACAGCCTCCGCGATGGTCGACATCGCGATCAGCGCGGAGCTCTCGACCGTTGGCGCGGTGACGCTGAGCTGGGCTTACGGCCGCGCCGAGGCGCAAGTGCTCGTGCCGATCGAGTACTCGGGCTTCCTGTGGGCGGTAGTGTTTGGCTGGCTGTTCTTCCGCGAGGCGGTGACGCCGGGCACCGTGATCGGCGCGGTGCTGATCGTGATCGGCTGCTGGATTGCGGCGCGACGCGAGCGCCCCGCCCCGACCGAACAGGCCGTGCTCTAGCGGCTGGCCGCCACCGGCTGGTCCGCGGCGGAGGCGGTGCCCGAGAAGCCGATTGCGGCCGCGAAGCACGCGGCGACGGCGAGTGCGGCGGCGATGACGCCGGCGCGAACGGCTCCATTCGGCGCGGCGGCCGAGCGGCTTATGGTAGTCATGTTTCGCTCCTGCCGGACGACCCTTCCCCGTCATCGTCCGCTAAGGTTTCCAATTGGCTAACCAATGCCTCGATTCCGCCACGGTTCCGACCTCGCCGCCCTTGACCTGCGAGCCACTTGCGAGCAGGTGCCGGGCGCAATTCCATCGCCCGGCCACAGGGGCGCGGCGGGCGAACCTCAGATGAAAGGACGCGCTCACGCATGACCCAGGTCGGCCAGGACTCGCTCGGAACCCGCAGCACTCTGACCGTAGGCGGCAAGGATTACGCCTACTACTCGCTCGCCAAGGCGGCGCAGAAGATCGGTGACGTCAGCCGGCTGCCGTTCAGCATGAAGGTGCTGCTGGAGAACCTGCTGCGGTTTGAAGATGCCGGGTTCACCGTATCGGTCGGGCACATCCAGGCGCTCGCCGACTGGGCCAAGAATCCCACGACCGGCGGTGAGATCCAGTACCGTCCCGCACGAGTCCTGATGCAGGACTTCACCGGCGTGCCCTGCGTGGTCGACCTTGCCGCGATGCGCGACGCGATCGCCAAGCTCGGCGGCGACACCCAGAAGATCAACCCGCTCGTTCCGGTGCACCTGGTGATCGACCACTCGGTGATGGTCGACGAGTTCGGCACTCCCAAGGCGTTCGAGAAGAACGTCGAACTCGAATACGCGCGCAATGGCGAGCGGTACGACTTCCTCAAGTGGGGCTCCAAGAGCCTCGACAACTTCAAGGCGGTGCCGCCGGGCACCGGCATCTGCCACCAGGTGAACCTCGAACACATCGCCCAATGCGTGTGGACCAGCGAAGGCGCGGACGGGGCGACGGTCGCCTATCCCGACACCTGCGTCGGGACCGACAGCCACACGACGATGGTCAACGGCCTCGGCGTGCTCGGCTGGGGCGTCGGCGGGATCGAGGCGGAGGCCGCGATGCTCGGCCAGCCAGTCTCCATGCTGATCCCCGAGGTGGTCGGCTTCAAGATGACCGGCAAGCTCGCCGAAGGCGTCACCGCGACCGACCTCGTGCTCACCTGCACGCAAATGCTGCGCGCCAAGGGCGTGGTCGGGCGCTTCGTCGAGTACTTCGGCGAAGGCCTCGGCACGCTGAGCCTCGCCGACCGCGCGACCCTCGCCAACATGGCGCCGGAGTACGGCGCGACTTGCGGGTTCTTCGGGATCGACGACAAGACACTCGAATACTTGCGTCTGACCGGGCGTGACGAGGATCAGATCGCGCTGGTCGAGGCCTATGCCCGCGAGCAGGGCCTGTGGATCGACGCGACCGCGCCCGAGCCGGTGTTCACCGACACGCTCGAGCTCGACCTCGGCAGCGTCGTCCCCAGCCTCGCCGGCCCCAAACGGCCGCAGGACAAGGTTATCCTTCCCGAGGTCGACGACCTGTTCAACGGCGAACTCAAGTCGCTCTACAAGAAGGCGGCGCCCAAGCGCTGCCCGGTCGAGGGCGAGGCGCACGACATCGGCGATGGCGACGTGGTGATCGCGGCGATCACCAGCTGCACCAACACCTCCAACCCCGACGTGCTGATCGCCGCGGGCCTCGTCGCCAAGAAGGCGCACGAGAAGGGTCTGAAGCCCAAGCCGTGGGTCAAGACGAGCCTGGCGCCGGGATCGCAGGTGGTGACCGATTACCTGGAAAAGGCTGGGCTCCAGCCGCACCTTGACGCGATTGGCTTCAACCTCGTCGGCTACGGCTGCACCACCTGCATCGGCAACTCCGGCCCTCTCGCCGAGCCGATCAGCAAGGCGATCAACGCCAACGACATCGTCGCCGCCTCGGTGCTCTCGGGCAACCGCAACTTCGAAGGCCGCGTCTCGCCCGACGTGCGCGCGAACT